>CANRHC010000037.1 GCA_947630305.1 uncultured Bacilli bacterium | reverse complement strand
AAAAAACTCTCAACCCCTCATAAATAGGGACATTGAGAGTTTTTGCCTTTTTAAAACTGTCAAACGTGAGATTATAAATATTTTCTTTATACTTGGCAATAGTCATATTTTGTAATTATTTATACATACAATTAATTAGGTGATTTTAGTGATCAAAAATTTTGCTAAAAGAAAATTCATCGTTACTTCTTTTGCTTTTTTAATTTTTTTTATTACTTTACTTTTTCCTAGTTCTAATGAAATTAATCCAATAAGTGAAACAACATTTGTTAACGGTTTTACAGCAACTTTATACTTACCTAATAAAGAAAATTATGTATCTAGAAGTCAAATCGTAACTAAAAATACCGAAATTTATAGTAAAATTCAAGAATTACTTTCATTTTTAACGATAGATAGTAAAAATAATATATATTTACCCAATATTTTTAAGCCAATAATACCTAAAGACACTAAAGTATTAAGTATAGATATTCAAGATAAAATTTTGAAAATTAATTTTAGTAAAGAATTTTTGAAAGTTCCTCAAAATTTTGAAAATGAATTAATTGAAAGTTTAGTTTATACTTTTACTGATTTAGAAGAAATTGATGGATTATTAATTTTTGTTGAAGGAAAATTATTAGAAAATTTACCAAATTCTAATAAAAAATTACCGCCTGTTTTAAATAGAGATATTGGTATAAATACTATTTATAATATTGAAAATATTCGTGATGTTGTAAAAACAACGACATATTATTTAGCAAATGATAATGATATTACTTATTATATACCAGTTACTTTATTAGAAAATAATGATAAGGATAAAGTAGAAATTGTTATTGAAAGATTAAAAAGCAATCCTCACTTACAAACTAATCTAATTAGTTATTTAAATGCTTCTACAGAATTAAATAGTTATGAACTTTTAGAAGAAGAAATTAAATTAAGTTTTAATGATGCCTTATATGAAGGTTTAAAAAAAGACGAAATGAAAGAACAAGTTGAATATTTAATAACATTATCTATAAAAGATACTTTAAATGTTAAAAATGTGACTTTAATTAACTAAAAATCCTAAAATAACTACAACATAAAGTAAAATAACAAGTGCATATTGTTTTAAAAAATTAACCATATTATTACCCTCTTTCTGAAAATAATTTTATATTAAACATTTGTTCGTGTCAATAATTAAATTAAGATAAAGTGTCAAACACATGTTTGACAAACAAATAAACGTATGCTATATTTGTTATGGAGAGTGATTTATGGAAACTTTAGAAAAAAAATTAACCCCCAAACAAGAAGAAGTATTTAATTTTATCAAAAAATATAGTGCTTTACATGGTTTTCCACCATCAGTAAGAGAGATATGTGCTGAACTTGGTTTATCTAGTCCGGCAACAGTTCAAGCTCATATTAATCATTTAAAAGAAGCAGGTGTAATTAGAAATTCATCTAATAAATTTAGAACTATTGAAATATTAACTGAAAATGAATATTTAAACAAGAATGATGATGTTATAAAAGTTCCTTTACTTGGTAAGGTTACAGCTGGTAATCCAATTGAAGCTATTGAAAGACCAAATGAGTATTTTGAATTACCTCAAGCATTAGTTCCAATTGGTCAAAATGTTTTTACTTTGCTTGTTAGTGGTGAATCAATGATTAATATTGGAATTTACGATGGAGATTATGTAATTGTTCAAAAACAAAACACCGCGAATAATGGTGATGTTGTCGTAGCAATGACTGATGAAAATGAAGTTACTTTAAAAACTTTTTATAAGGAAAAAGATCATATAAGACTTCAACCAGAAAATGATACAATGGCTCCTTTTATATTTAAAAATGTTACTATACTTGGAAAAGCTATTGGTTTATTTAGAAAATTTTAAAAGAGTGATTTTTTCACTCTTTTGTTCTTTTATTTATATAATCACATATAATTTCTGCTGTTTTTTCTTTACCGATACATGAATCAATACATAAATCATAATTTTCTTTTTGACCCCATTTTTGACTAGAAATCATTTCATAATAACTAGCTCGATTTTTATCAGATTTAAAAATATTTTTCTTAGCTTCATCATAAGTATCACCATACATTTCCATAATATTTTTAATTCGATATTCATCTTTAGCATATATAAAGATTTTAATTAAATGAGGATTATCTTTTAAAACATAATCAGATGCTCTTCCCACAATAATGCATGAACCTTCATTAGCAATTTTTTTAATAATTTTTTCTTGAGCTTCAATAGCATATTTTACAGGTGAAGTTGTTAAATATATATCGTGTAAAAAATTTTTTTCTTTATTAATATTTTCGACAAACTCATTAGCAAGTCCACTTTCTTTAGCCGCCAAAGCAGTCATTTCTTTATAATAATAAGGAATATTTAATTTTTGGGAAACAATATTAGCTATTGCTTTACCTTGACTACCATGAGTTCTTGCAATAGTAATTATTACCCCAGGTTTTGATTTTTTTAAATAAACATTTTCACTTTCTTTTAAAGAAAAATTATTTTGAAAGAAAGAAACTACTAAAAAGATAGTAATAACCATACCTATAAAATCAGCAACTGGTGATGCATATAATACACCATTAATTCCATAAAACATTGGTAATATTATAACTAATGGAACAAATATTACTATATCTCTTACTAAAGATACTATTGCTGATTTTAATGGATTACCTACTGCTTGAAAGAAAATTGAACTCATTTTAATTAAACAAGTAAAAGTAACAAACATCAAGAAAATTCTAAAAGTTAAAGTTGCAAATTCCATATATAAAGAATCATTAGATCCAAAAATACTTATAATTAATGTTGGATAAAATTCAAATAAAATTGTTGAAATAATTCCTACAATAATAGATACAATAACAATCTTCTTAAACGTTTCTTTAACTCTTATTAATTTTCTTGCTCCATAATTATAACCAAGGATTGGTTGGGCGCCTAAAACTACTCCTACAATAATATTAATTACAATTGAAAATACTTTCATCACTATTCCAATAACAGCTATCGGAATGTCTGCTCCATACTTACTTAAAGCTCCATATTTAGCTAACATAATATTACAAACTAAAGATATAATTACAATACTCATCTGAGTAATAAAAGTTGAAAAACCTAATTTAGTAACATTTTTTAAAATATTAAAATTAATTTTAAAACTTGATTTACTTAATTTAAAAGTTTTAGATCTAGTATAATAAATAATTGATAAAATTAAAGTTGCAATTTGACCAATAATGGTTGCATAAGCAGCTCCTTTAATTCCTAAGTGTAAACCAAAAATAAAAATTGGATCTAAAATAATATTTATAATGGCTCCACAAGCGGTAGATAGCATTGAAAACTTTGGACTACCATCTGCTCTTATAATACCATTCATGCTATTTCCTAACATATAAACGGGAATAGCACTTAAAATAATTACATAATAATCTTTAGCAATACCTATACTATTAGAACTAGCCCCAAATAAATACAATAATTGATCTTTAAAGAAAAAGCCAAAAATTAAAAAGAAAATACTAATAATAAAAGTTATTAAAATACTATTACCAATTGCTTCATTAGCCTTACTGGTATCACCCCTTCCTTGGCATAATGATAAATAAGCTGCAGCTCCATCACCAAAACACCAAGCAAAAGCAACGGCTATGATAGTAATAGGATAAACAACACCTGTAGCAGCATTTCCTAAAAAACCTAATTCGCTATTGCCAATAAATATTTGATCAACAATATTATAAAGTGAACTAATTAATAAAGATAAAATACAAGGAATAGAAAATTTTAATAATAATTTTGAAATTTTTTCCTCACCTAAAAATTTGTTTTCTTGTTCAGTCATAAATAATCTCCTTCCATATCTAGTCCAAGACAAAAAAAGATGCGTAAAACGTCTTGTTTTTACGCATTTTTTGCTGGATCAGACTTATTAAGTTTACAACATTTTTTAAAATTTTTCAAAGGTTTTTTTTAATTTCTTTAATAGCTTTTGTAGCTGATAAACTACCATCTGCTATAGCTGTAGTAAGTTGTCTCAAATCTTTTACTCTAGCATCTCCTGCAACATATATATTATTAGTTTTAGTACAAACATCATCATGAGCGATAATATAACCATTATCATCTAAATCCACAACATTTTTAAAAATTTCATTATTTGGTGTTTGACCAATAGCGACAAAAACCCCATCAACTTTAATTTCCATAATCTTTTCTAAATTATCTTTAATTGTTATAGATTTTAGAAAATCATCACCATTTAAACTAACAATATTTGAATTTAAAATGAACTCTACATTATCACATTTTTTTAATTCCTCTAAATATTTAATATCTCCTCTAAATTCATCACGGCGATGAATTAAGTAAACTTTATGAGCAATATTGGCTAAATAAAGAGCATCTTCTAGAGCACTACTACCACCACCAATAACAGCGACAATTTTATTTTTATAAAAATTACCATCACATGAAGCACAATAAGAAAGACCTTTTCCAATAAAATGTTCTTCAAAATCAATATTTAATTTTCGATTTGAAGCACCCGTAGCAATAATAATTGCCTTAGCTTTATATTCATTTTCTTTAGTAATAACTGTTTTATCATCTTTAATCTTAATAACCGTTTCATATATAATTTCACAACCTAATCTTTTAACTTGATTATATAAATTAGTTGCAAAATCATAGCCACTTATTTCCATTATAGCAGGATAATTTTCAATTTTATGAGCATTTAAAATTTGCCCACCATAACTTTTAGCTTCTAAAACTAATACCTTTTTATTAGCTCTTAATAAATAAAGAGCACTTGTTAATCCAGCTGGACCTGCTCCAATAATTATCACATCATACATTTTAAAACCCCATTTCTATTATCTAAAAAAGACTATATATGCAAGAAACAATACATAAATAATAGTCGTAATAGTCCCATTAATAATTTCATTTTTAGAACTTTTACCTTCAATACCTAAAGCAATACTTATAAGATAACCACCAATTAAACCACCAATATGAGCAGCATTATCAACACCATTAATTAAAAAACCTAAAGCTAAATTTACGATAATTAATGGGATTATTTGATTTTTTAAAACACTACCTAAATAAAGTCGATAATGCATTCCAAAATATAATAAACTACCTAATAAACCAAAAATAGCTCCACTTGCTCCAACTGAAACAGTATTAGGATTAAAAATACAACTCATAAGTGATCCACAAACAGCACTAATTAAATAAATTGCTAAAAATTTATATTTACCAATATATGTTTCAACTTGACAACCAATAATATATAAAGAATACATATTAACTAATAAATGAATTATCCCAGCATGTAAAAATGCACACGTTATTAAACGCCATACTTCACCACTTTTAACTAAAGGAGTGAAACTCGCTCCAAATTTCAATAAATTATAAGCAGACATATTAGAAGATGATAAAACAAAAGTTACCATAAAAATTAAAACATTAATAAATATTATTGCATTTGTAAAAACAATTTTTTTTCGTTTAAAAGTTTTTTCATACAATTTATTATCTTTTTCAGTTTTATTATTAATATCATTAGTAACATTAACAATTAAATCAAGACCTTTAACATCTAACATTAATTTATTTTTTATATCTGGAAATACTTTAGTTAAAGATTGTTCTTTAAGATCATTTAAATTCTTAATAACAATTGAATTAATATTTTTAGATTCAATAATTTTAAGATTATCATTAACATCTAATAAAATATTTAAAGCATTCATTGAAAAAGAAACAGTTTTTTTCTTTACTTGATGCATAACATTACTTAATTTTAATAAATCAAAATCTAATTGTTCATTATTATGAATATAATTAGCATTAATTCTAATTATTTTATAAGGACCATCTTGATTTTGTAACCAAATTTCATCTTTAACTCCATTAACAATAATTGGAGCATAATTTTGTTCAGTTATAAAATAATGAGCTAAACGCATAATCATTTCATCTTTTTTATTTACCATAATTGAAGGCATTAAAATCACTCCATTGCTACTATTTTATAACAAATAACTTAAATAGTAAAGTTATTCTTCATGTTCTATTTTTTCTAAAAAATCTTTAAAATACTTTGGTAAGGGCACTTTTAAATGTAATTGTTCTTTAGTAATAGGTTCATTAAAAGTTATTTCACTAGAATGAAGAAATTGTCCAAAAGAAGTAGTTTGATCTTTTTGATATACAGGATCATTAAAAATGGGATGACCAATATAAGCTAAATGAACTCTAATTTGATGGGTTCTTCCTGTTTCTAATTCACATTCAATTAAACTATATTTCTTATATCTTTTTAAAACTTTAACATGAGTAACAGCATTTTTACCATTTATATCAGTTACCATCATTTTCTTTCGATCAACTTTATCTCTTCCTATTGGAGCATCAATTGTTATATTATTATAATCTAAAATACCTTTTACTAAAGCAATATATTTTCTTTTAATTCTTTTATTTTTAAAATCATCAGCAAGAATTTCATGAGCTTTATTATTCTTTGCAATTAAAATAAGACCAGAAGTATCTTTATCAATTCGATGAACAATCCCCGGCCTTAAATTATCACTACCATCACTTAGATTCTTAGTATGATAAAGTAAAGCATTAACTAAAGTATGATTTTTATTACCATTACCAGGATGAACAACCATTCCACTTGGTTTATTTACTAATATGACATTTTCATTTTCAAAGACAATATCTAAAAAAATATCTTCTGGTTCTAAATCAATTTCTTCAAAATAATCTTTAATAATCTTAATCTCATCATTATAAACAACTTTATAAGAAGGTTTAACAATATTATCATTAACTAAAATACACTCTTCTTTAAGCATCTTAGAAATTAAACTACGTGAATAATCAGTAACTAAACTTAAATATTTATCAATTCTTTCATTTTCATTATCCAAAACTTTAATAGTCATCTAACATCTTCCTTCCTAAATAACTTAATAATTAATAAAAACATTCCAATAACAATACAGACATCTGCTATATTAAAAGTGGGAAAATGATAATTAAAAAACTTAAAATCAAAAAAATCTCTTACAGAATGAATAAAAATTCGATCAATTAAATTACCAATTATACCACCATATAATAAAGACATAATAATTATCTTTAATAAATCATTTTTTAAATCTTTAAAAAAACTATTTAAAAAAAATAAACAAATAATAGTTAAAATAATTAATAAAATAATTTGACCATTTAAAATAGAAAAAGCCCCTCCTTCATTATAAGTAAAATCAAGATTAAAAAAATTAGGAATAATAACTAATATTTTATTTTTAAAAAATAATTCTATTAAATATTTAGATAATTGATCAATAAATAAAATTAAACTACTACCTATTACTATTTGCTTTTTCATCTTTAAATTCCCCTCTTTTTAATTGTATCATAAAGATTGTATAAAATTAAGATTTAAATCAATACTAATAAAGTGATGAATATGAAAAAAGATCAATTTACAAAAGAATTAATTAATTTTATTAAAGAAGGTTCATGTGCTTTTACAACAGTTAAAAATATTAAAGAAATATTAATTAATAATAATTTTAAGGAATTAGAAGAAACAGATATTTGGGATTTAAAAGAAGGAAATTATTTTACGACTAGAAATGATGCAACTTTAATTGCTTTTTCTATTCCTAAAAATTATGAACAACGTTATTCTATTTGTACCACTCATTGTGATACACCATCATTAACATTAAAAGCAAATGGACAATATTTTAAAAATGATTATATGAAATTTAATATAATGCCTTATGGTGGATTACTAAATTATGGTTGGCTTGATAGACCATTATCAATAGCAGGTAGAATAATTATAGAAAAAAATCATGAATTAGAAAAAATAATCATAGATTATAAAAAAGCAATTGCTATAATACCTAGTCTAGCTATTCATCAAAATGATCAAGCTAATACTAATTTAGATTTAAATATGCAAAAAGATTTACAGCCAATTATAACTTTAAAAAATAACTGTTCTTTTTTAGATTTTTTAAAAGATAAATTAAAATTAAAGGGACAAATAAAAGATTATGATTTATTTTTCTATAATTGTGAAGATGCTCAGATAATTGGTTTTGATAATGATTTGTTACTAGCGCCTAGAATAGATAATTTAACTAGTAGTTTTGCAGGATTAAAAGGATTTTTAAATAATAATAGTAATTCTATTAATATTTATGTTACTTTTAATAATGAAGAAATTGGATCTTTAACTAAAGAAGGGGCTGAAAGTAGTTTTCTATTAGATATTTTAAAAAGAATTGCTACAAGTCTAAAATTAGATTTAGCTAAAACTCTTGCTAATAGTTTTGTTATAAGTTCAGATAATACTCATGCTATTCATCCTAATCATGAAGAATTAATGGATGAAACAGGTAATTTAAAATTAAATGAAGGAATAGCTATTATTAAAGAACTTAATTCGACAACAGATGGTTATTTTTCAAGTATTTTTAAAGATATTTGTGATGAAGCTAAAGTTAAGTATCAAGATTCTACATTTAAAAATGATTTAAGTTCAGGATCAACATTATCAGGATTAAGTTTAAGACATGTAAGTGTATCATCAATAGATATTGGTATTCCTCAATTAGCTATGCATTCATCTTATGAAATGTGTGGCATAGAAGATGTTTATAACTTATATTTAGCAATATCTAAATTTTATCAAACAGATATAATTATTAATAAAGAAAAGACAAAACTTATTTTTCACTAAGTTTTGTCTTTTTCTTTTGATTAGTCTTTTTCTTTGCTGGAATTTCTTTAGTTTCAACAGATTTTTCTAATTCTCCATCATCTTCATTATTTATAGCTTCTTCCTCTACAATAGTATTAGCTAAAATATCATGTAAACCTCTTCCATCAGCCCTAACTAACATAAAGAATAAAGTAATATACATAATTATATAACTAACTAAATTAATATTTTGATATAATCCATAATAATTATCTTGTTTCATAGTAAAGACAATAATTAATTCAATTATTGGAATTAAAATATTATATAAAACTAAAGCTCTTACTAAATAATTAGCAATGGTAAGAGGTTTTTCATTAGTGCTTACAACTTTTAGTTTAAATAATTTTTTACCAATAGTTTTTCCTTTATAAACATATTGAAATATAACAAAATAACCAATAAAACATATAGTTGAAACAACAACATAACTACTATTTAAACGATATAAATCATAAGCAATAGGAATAAGAGCTTCATTAAATTCTTCACTACTTATTTCATTATTTTGAAATTGTTCATTTACTCTTACTACTTCATTATATTTAGTATTATATTCTTCACGATGAGGATTAACAAAAGGAAGTAACATAACACCATAAATAATAACAGTTACAATCAAATAATCAATAAAATACGCCCCAAAACGTTTTAATAAAGTTTTCAAAATTAAACATTCCCTTCTTGATAAATGATTATAGCATTATTATTATTAAAATTCAATTATCATTGAAGTGATGATAGTGTATAATCTAATATGTAAATTAAAAAAGCATACTAGATTATACACTATCTTAAATTATTAGATTTTGACTATGAAGCTATAAATGGATCTTCTTTTGTTCCAGTTGCATCAATTAGTTTAATATTAGATTTCAAATAAGCAACGGGACGATCTGCTGAAAGATTAGATGTCCAAGTTAATTCACCTGTATTTGCAACACAAAGGCGTGCAGATGATCCATTCTGACGGGGGATAGGTGTTATGGTATAATCATAATATTCATCTGGAGCTAGCCAATCTATTAAATAACAATCATCACTACCATAATCATGCATGCTTTTTAATAAACAAGTATTTCTTACACTTTTTCCAACAGCATAACCATAGTCACTTGGATACATTAAAGCAATATATCCATCCCATGTTGTCGTTCTATTAACATTATCAGTACAGTTACCTCCACCACCATTATTTTTACATAATGTTTGACCATTATTATTACTTCGTTCTGCTTTGTATGTTGCACTTGCCGTCCACTCTGATTCATTATAATCAGCAAAAGTGCCTGTATTCCACCTTACTTTAGCAATTTTTTCTTTAGCTTTAAGACTAATACCACTACTAGTAAAATCACAAGCAATATTTCCATTATTAGGCTCTGTATAACATTTTCCAGATTCATTATTCCAATATAAACTATTACCTATTTCTCCATCTTTAGTATACACATCTTCAGGATTTAAAAGTTTCATTAAATCAGCTTGACTCCACTCATTTATACCATAACCTAAATTTACACTGCTAATAGATGTATCCCAAGTATACTTTCCAATTACATCTGCTCTGATTATTTTAAGCAAACTTTCTTGTTTTTCTCCATTATCTAAACTTGTTATATTATTCATTAAACCAATTATTCGCCAAAGAATTGGATTACCATTGCTATCTCTATCACCAATATCTAAATAATTATCTGGGCTAGAGCCTATATATCTTAAATTTCTATCAGTAGTATCATCATACATTAATTGTGGATCATCACTTAATTCCTCTTCTTTTAATTTTTGTTCTAATAATATATTAGCAGATACTTTTTCTTTAAAATATATTGTACATTTAGTTTTACTTTTAGTTAATTTTTTCACTAAAGGGGCCCATTCTTCTTCATTCCATTCTATACTTGCTCCATTATCGCATAAACCACGATAAAAAGCTAAATTGTCATTATTATCTTTTTTAGGCATTGTACTTAATTTTTCATTTCCATTATAAAAAGCAAAGTAAGTATCATCAAAATAATTTACTTGGTCATTTATCATGGAAAAATTTACTTCATTTTTAAAAATCGAACATAAAAGAACTGTTATCATTCCAATACTTAATAATCCTATAATTGTTTTATTTAGTCTCATTAATTTCACCTTCATTTTAATATAAATTTATCAATTAATTACTATATTTTTTTTGATTTACACCCTAGATTATGCACTATCACAAATTTTATCATATTTCTAAAATCCAAGGACTATCTATAGAACCATTTCCATCAACAACCATAACATCAGATTTTAAATAGACTGTAGGATGAACAGCAGCAGTGTTGTAAGAATAGTACGCATTACTTCCGCCATACACACCAAACACAGCGCTAGAATAGGTGTAAGTAGAAACAGGAGATATTGTCCAATCTGAACTTGTTGATAATAACCAATCGTTCCCATAACAATCCGGATGGTCTGTTTCTTCTGGAAAATTTTCCGCATAAATATCACTCCAGAAAAATAGATTTTGATTTAAACATTTACTTCTAGTATCTCCACTTCCTCCACTTGTTGCATATCTATAATCGCTTGAATACATTAAGCCTACTTTTCCTCTCCAAGTATATGTTCTTGTTTCTTCATCATTACAATATGGACTACCAAAACCTTCACATAAATTTTGTTTTCCAGTATTTTTACTTCTTTCATATTCATACACTTTTATTGTCGGTATGTCAAAATGATAAGCTATCTTACTACTGAAAGCTTCGTCTGCATTTGCACCTATATTCCACGTTACTTCTTCTATCATTGCTTTTAATTCTTCAGGCATTCCTTTTCCGATAAAATCACACGTTTCTGTTTGTTCATTTTCACCTACATAACAATCACCACTTGTTCCATTCCAATATAAACTATTGTTTACTTCTTCACCGTCAAAGTTTGGATTTAATAGTTTCATCAAATCTGCTTGGCTCCATTCATTTACTCCATAACCATCATTAACATCTCTAATTGATGTATCCCAACTATAATAACCTATTAAAGCATCTCTTATTATTTTTGCTTTTTGACCTTCTGGTGTATTTATTAGCCCTATTACTCGCCAATAAATGTTGTCTCCTTTATTATGTATTATTTCACAACTTCCTTCAGAATCTTGATTATCATTTTCACATTCTTCTATAGAATTATATTCACCATATGGTCCAAATTCACCAGCATTAAATGTATATAAATCATTTGAATATGTTTCGCCAAAACTTATGTAATTATTTGGATCTTTTCCGGCAAATCGATATTCACTTTTTTGTAATTCTTTTATTTTATCTGCTTCGGTTGTATATTCAATATTTACTCCTTCATGTTCTACTTGGTATAGTCCTGTTGCTCCACTATCTTCTCTTTCTATATTTAATCCTAATATTGTTTCTTCTAATGTTAAAGGTGCTTCTGTAACATATGTTGATATTACACTTATTTTACTTACTAATGTTTTGTTCATTGATTCTATTTCTTCTGCTGTTACACTACTATCCATCCATAATCTAAATTCATAACTCTTACTTGCCCCTTCTTTTAAATATCCTGTTGTTAATTTATGGGCTTCATATGCATCTGTTATTGTTTCTTCTACTTTTGTTGTATCATTTTCTTTTTCTCCTGTTAATAATCCTATTGTTCCATCTTTTCCTACTTCATTTAATTTATATTTTAAATATTTTGGTTTTAATCTTTGACTTTCTAATATTTCTTCTCCATCTTTTTTACTCATTGATTCTAAATTTATTTGATATTTTGCTATATCTTGACAATTATTTGTTATTGTAAATTTAAATGGTTCTAATTCACTTCCTGCTTCATCACTTATTGGATATGCTTTTGGTAAATATATATCATCTTGTTCTGATTCTATTGTTACATCTAAACATGCTGTATTTACTACATTTTCATTTTC
>CANRHC010000036.1 GCA_947630305.1 uncultured Bacilli bacterium | reverse complement strand
GGGGTGAAATAGAAAAAATAGTAGCTGACTATTTAAGCCAATAACTACTATTTTACCCCGAATTTTTTTTTACACCCGATTTATTGCGTGGTTCTTGACAAATAACTACAATATATGATAAAATTTTATCTTCACTTGAAGGAGAGTGATTTAAATGAATTATATATACGGAATTATAATAAAACATCCTAAGAAAGAAAATTATGGTTTTCCTTTTCAATCTTTAGAAATAATTGATCAAATTATGACTTCTAAAACTAAAGAAGAATTATTAAATGATATTAAAAGATTAAATATTATTCCATATTTAAATGATGAAAGCAATATTGCTGTAGGTATTATGCAAAATAAAAAATGGATTGAAAGAAAAATTATTCCAACAATTACTGATTCTTATATTATTAATTATCCATTTGAAAAAATATTTTTAAATAATCCTCATGAATTAGCTAATTATTTATATAATCAATTAGTATATTTAGTAAATAAAAATTTTATTTCCAATGAATTTAAAAAAACTATTTTAGCTTTAAAAACTTCTTATGAAGATTTTTTAAATGATTATCAAAATTTAGCATATTATGAAAAAAGATTAATACGTTATACTTTAAATAAAAAAATTAATATTAAAAATGAAAAAGATAATATTCTTTTAAAAAGAACTAAAGATATTGAAAATTAAATTGTGATTTTCTAAAGCAATTTAATTTTTTTTCTTTACAAATTCTTTATTCAATTTTATAATAAAAAACATTGTTAAGGACGTGATAACATGGCGAAAACTTTACCAGTAATTTTATTAAAAGGTTTAATTTTACTTCCTAATCAAGAAGTTAAAATTGAACTTAATAATGAATTATCACGTAAAATAATTATGTTGAGTGGTAAAAGTTTTGAAAATCAAATTCTTGTTGTTTGTCCCAATGATACTTTAGAAGAAAAGCCAGATGTAACTGACTTGCCTAAAATTGCCGTTTTGGGTATTATAGAAAGTAAAATAGAATTACCTAATGGTCATTTAAGAGTTAAAATATTAGGTCAAAAAAGATTAAAAATTAAAAAATATTTTAATGATTTAAATAATGAAGATATTTTAATATGTAATTATGAAGAAATTAAAAAAAGTAAAATTAATTCTTCTTTAGAAATAGCTTTAAAAAGAAAAATAAATAATACTTTAAAACAATATATTAATTTAAATTCTAATATGTCTAATACTATTTTTGGTTTAATTGATAATAATCAAACTTTAGAAGATATGACTGATATAATTATAAGTTTTTTACCTTTAAGTATTGAAAAAAAGTTATTTTATATTCAGCAGACTAATATTTCAAAAAGAGCTCAAACTTTATTATCTGATTTAAATTATGAATTAGAAGTTTTAAAATATGATCAAGAATTAAATGTTTCATTACAAAATGGATTAGATGAAAGTCAAAAGGAGTTTATTTTAAGAGAAAAATTAAAAGAAATTAAAAAAATCTTAGGGGAAGAAAATGAAAAAAAAGTTGAGGCTAGTGAATGGTTAAAAAAATTAGATTCACTTAATTTAGATGAAAAAACAGTAACTAAGATTAAAAGAGAGATTAATAAATATGAGCAAATGAATGATTTAAGCCCTGATGCTTCTTTTATAAGAAATTATTTAGAAACTTTTTTTGCTCTTCCTTGGCATAAATTTTCTTATGATGAAAATGATTTAGAAAGAATTTTAGATTGTTTAAATAAATCTCATTATGGTCTAGCGGAAGTTAAAAATCGAATTATTGAATATTGTGCAGTTAAAAAACGGAATCTTAATTTAAGAAGTCCGATTATTTGTTTAGTTGGTCCACCTGGAGTAGGTAAAACTACTATTGCTATGTCGATAGCTAAAGCTTTAAATAAAGAATTTTATAAAATAAGTGTTGGGGGATTAAATGATGCTTCAGAATTATGTGGTAATAGAAGAACTTATATTGGGTCTGGACCTGGAAAAATAATAGAAGCAATGATTAAATGTGGAACAAATAATCCTGTTTTATTAATTGATGAAGTAGATAAAATGACAAAAGATTATCATAATGATCCAGCAAGTGTTTTATTAGATGTTTTAGATTATCCTCAAAATCAAACTTTTATGGATCATTATATTGAAGAGCCTTTTGATTTAAGCAATGTATTATTTATTTTAACTGCTAATGATATTACGAAAATTCCTGTGGAGTTAAAAGATCGTTTAGAAATTATTGAAGTATCAAGTTATACTTTATATGAAAAAATTAATTTAGCTAGAGAATATTTAATTCCTAAAATATATGAAGAATATGGTATTACTTTTGAAGAATTAACTATTCCAGATGGTGTTATTTCATCAATAATTAATCATTATACTAAAGAAGCTGGAGTTCGTGATTTAAAAAGAAAATTAGAAACTTTAGTTAGAAAAATTTTATCTAAAAGTATTAGAAGCAAGAAAAAATTAACTTTAAGTTTAAATGAAAAAGATTTAAAAAAATATTTGGATGTTTATCTTTATGAAGATAATATTTTACCTAAAACACAAGAAGCTGGGTTAGTTAATGCTCTAGCATGGACTAGTGTTGGGGGAAAAATTTTACCTATTGAATCTTGTTTATTTAATGGTAGTGGAAAATTAGAAATGAGTGGTTCGATTAAAGAAGTAATGAAAGAATCAATTAAAGTGGCAATAGATTATTTAAAAAGTCATTATGAAGAAGCTAGTGATTTAAAAAATTATGATATTCATATTCATGCTATTGATGGGGCAACTCCTAAAGATGGACCAAGTGCTGGAGTAGCTATTGTAACATCATTACTTAGTTTAATTACTAAAAAAAATATTTTAAATACGATTGCTTTTACTGGTGAGATAACTTTAAGAGGGGATATTTTACCAGTTGGTGGTATTAAAGAAAAATTAATAGGTGCTTTTAATAGTGGAATTCATACAATTTATTTACCTAAAGAAAATAATCAAGATTTAAAAAAAGTTCCAGAATATGTTTTAGATAATTTGGAGATTATTTTAGTTAGTAATTATAAAGAAATATACAAAAAATTATTTAAAGAAAAAAAATAGGTTTAAACACCTATTTTAATTTTTTAGCTTCACGAGCTGTAATTATTACTTTTTTTCCATTTATAGTTTTCTTTTGTTTATTGGGTTTTTGCCGAGTTTTAGTAGCATTTAAAGCTTTACTTCTACTATTTACTGTTTTAGGTTTTTTAGTTGTTAATACTTTGGCCATAATCTTCACCTCCACGTTTCCTTTTTCTTGTAAAATTTTAACATTATTAATTCTATAAGTCAATTTAAAATAAAATATTTCTTTATATTCTATCTTTTGATATAATTTATATACAAGGTGGGTGATAATTTATGAAAATACCTCTTAGAGTTGTAAGTGATTATTCTTTATTAAAAAGTTTAATAAACCTACCTAAATTAATTAATTTTTTAAAGGAAAAAAATATTTCTATTTGTGGAATTTGTGATGATAATTTATATGGTGTAATGGAATTTTATGATTCTTGTCTAGCTAATAATATTAAACCTATAATTGGTTTAAAAATTCCTTTTTTAAATGTTAATTTATCATTATATGCTAAAAATTATCATGGCTATCAAAATTTACTTAAAATTCATACTAAAATGCAAACTAAAGAAGATTTATCTAAAAAATTTTTTGATGATTTATTAGTTGTTATGGATGCTAATGATATAGTTAGTTATGATTCAATAAAAACATTTTTTAAAGAAGAAGATTTTTATTTAGCTTATGTTAATGATTCAGAAAAAAGAAATGCTTATTTAAAAACGAATAATTTAATTTATGCTCCATATTTAAAATGTTTTAAAAGTGAAGATGCTAATGTTTTAGATTTGTTAAAAGCTATTGATTTAAATATTACTTTAGATGAAGTTACAAAAGATAATTATCAATATCAAAGTTTTGAAAGTTTTTTAACTGAAGATGAAGATAATTTAGATTTTGCAAATCTTTGTAATGTTGTAATTCCTAAAAATCAAAGATATATTCCACATTATGATGAAATGATAACTGATTCTTATGCCTTTTTATGTGCTTTATCTAAAAAAGGTTTAGCTAAGCGTTTAAATAATGAAATTAAACAAGATTATTTAAAACGTTTAAATTATGAATTACAAATTATAGCTAAAATGGGTTTTGTTGATTATTTTTTAATTGTTTATGATTATGTTAAATATGCTAAAACTAATAATATTTTAGTTGGTATGGGAAGAGGTTCGGCGGCTGGTTCTTTAGTTAGTTATACTTTAGGCATAACTGATGTTGATCCTTTAAAGTATAATTTATTATTTGAAAGATTTTTAAATCCTGAGAGAGTAAGTATGCCCGACATTGATATTGATTTTGAAGATACCAAAAGAAATCAAGTTGTTAATTACGTTAAAGAAAGATACGGTTTAAAAAATGTTGCTAATATAATTACTTTTGGTACTTTAAAATGTAAATTAGCTATTCGATGTGTTTGTAAAGCTTTAAAAGTTCCCAATGAATTAATGGAAAATTTTGTATCTTTACTTGATGCTAAATTAGATTTAAAAACTAATTTGTTAAATCCTGCTATTAAAAAAATTGTTAGTGAAGATGATTTATTAAAACAAGTTGTTAGATATGCTTTTTTAATTGAAGGTTTAAAAAAACATATTTCGACGCATGCTGCTGGTATAGTTATTAGCAGTGTAGCTTTAGATGATGTTATTCCTGTTTATTTAAATAATAATGAATTGGTAACTGGTGTAAGTATGAATTACTTAGAAGAATTAGGTTTAATTAAGATGGATTTTTTAAGTATTAAAAATTTAACTATTATCGAAAATGTTTTAACTTTAATCAAAGAAAATACTAATGAAACAATAAATTTAAATCAAATAGATTATAATGATTCTAAAGTTATAGAAATGTTTGATAAAGGTGATACAATAGGTATATTTCAATTTGAAAGTGAAGGAATTAAAAGTTTTTTAAAAAAATTACATCCTCAAAATTTTTTAGATATTGTCAGTGCTATTGCTTTATATCGGCCAGGTCCAATGAATAATATTGATACTTTTATTAAAAGAAAAAATAATTTGGAAGAGGTTAGTTATCTTCATCCTAGTTTAGAACCTATTTTAAAAGAAACTTATGGAATAATTGTTTATCAAGAACAAATTATGCAAATTTTAGTTAAAGTAGGAAATTATTCTTATGCTGAAGCTGATTTAATTAGAAGAGCGATGAGTAAGAAGAAAAAAAGTATTATGGAAGAAGAAAAAGATAAATTTGTTAAAAGAGCTATGTTAAATGGTTATTCTAATAATGTTGCTCGAGAAATTTATGATTTAATTTTAAAATTTGCCGATTATGGTTTTAATAAATCTCATTCCGTTAGTTATGCTTTAATAGGTGTTCAAATAGCTTATTTGAAATGTTATTATCCTCTTTATTTTCTAGCTAATTTACTTAATATGGCAATTAATAGTATTTCTAAAACTAAAGAATATATGACTTTAGCTAAATCTTATAAAATTAATTTTTTGTCACCCAATGTTAATAGTAGTAGTGATACTTATTTAATTGTAGGATCTTCTTTATTAATTCCTTTAACTCTTATTAAAAATTTAGGAATTGAAGCTACTAAAAGTATTATTAATGAAAGAAATAAAAATGGTAAATATAAAGATTATTTAGATTTTGTATCAAGAACTTATGGAAAAAATGTTAATAAAAAAACTATTCAAGCTTTAATAATGGCAGATGCTTTAAGTGATTTTAATTTAAATCATAATACTTTAACAGCAAATTTAGATAAAGCTCTAGATTACGCCTCTTTAATAAATGATTTAGCAAGTGAATTCGTTTTAAAACCAGAAATTGTTATGATAGATGATGATACTATTGATAATAAAAGGAAAGAAGAATATTTATCTTTTGGTTTTTATATTAGTAATCATCCTTCTAATGCCTATCAAGATCAAATTGTAAAAATTGAAAATATTAAAAATTATTTTAATAAATATATTAAATGTGTTGTTTTAATTGAAAATATCAAGAAAATTAAAACTAAAAATAATGAAGATATGGCTTTTATAATGGCAAGTGATGAAACTGGTATAGGTAATTTTGTTCTTTTTAATAAAGAGCTTTTAAAAGCTCCATTATTTAAAATAGGAGATTTAGTAATGCTTAATGGTCGAGTTAGTAAACGTTTTGCTGAATATCAAGTAAATATTAATAATTTACAAATTTTACAAAAATAATTTTTATGATATATTAATAAAGGAGATGTTGTAGGATGGAACAAGATTTATTAAATTTTTTAGATTTTCTTAAAATAGAAGATAAAGAATCTTTTAAAGAAAGTTCTATTATTAAAGTAAAAGTTATAAATAAAGAAAATAAAATAGAAATTGATTTAAAAAATCCTTATCCTTATAATTATAATACTTTACAACAATTAAGTGATATTATTAAAAATATTAATAATGAAGATTTAAATTTTAAAATTAATTTTATTTATGATGAAGTAAATAGTGATAATGTTTTAGATTATACAAAAGCTTATTTAGAAAATTTAAAAATTCGTAAACCTTCATTAAGTGGAATAAGTGAAAATATTAAAATTGATGAAGATATTATTACTTTTGAAGTTGGAAGTAATTTAGAAGAACAAGAGATTAAAAAAGATAGTAAGAAATTACAAAACAATTTAATTATTTTTGGTTATGGAGAATATGAAATTACAACTTTTTTAAATCAAGAAATTATTAAAAATATTAAAGAAGAAATAAATGAAGCTAAGAAAAATGTTAATTTTGAAGTTAAAGAAGCTAAAATTGAAGGTAATTTGTTATTAGGAAGAGAAATTACCTGTGAAACATCAATTATTAATAATGTTGTTGGTGAAAGTAAAAATGTAGCTTTTGAAGCTTATATTTTTGGTATGGATTGTTTAGAAAGAGACAATATTAATATTATTACTTTAAAAATTAGTGATAAAACTAATTCAATGATAGCTAAAATTTTTAAGAAAGATAAAAATGAATATTCTTTAATTAAAAAAGAATTAAAAGAGGGTAAATGGTATAAATTTTATGGTAATGTTGAATATGATAATTTTGCAAGAGATTATGTTTTATCAGTTCGTTCATTAGAAAAAATTGAATCTAAAGATAATGCTGTTATTGATGAAGAAAAAGAAAAAAGAGTAGAACTTCATTTACATACAATGATGAGTGCAATGGATGGAGTAACGCCTTTTGAAGAAAAAGATCCAAATAATGTTGTTTTATATGCAGCTAATATGGGACATAAAGCAATTGCGATAACAGATCATAACTGTGTTCAATCATTTCCAGAAGTTTTTCATACCGTAAGTCATTTAAATAAAGGTAAAGAAGAAAAAGATCATTTTAAAGTTTTATATGGAGCTGAAATGAATATTGTTAATGATGATGTTGATATTGTCTTTAATAATAAAACTTATAATTTACTAGAAGATGTTTTTGTAGTTTTTGATACAGAAACTACTGGTTTTTATGCTGGTAGTGACACTTTAATTGAAATAGGAGCAGTTAAAATTTGTAATGGTAAAATTATTGATCGATTTGATGAATTAATTGATCCAGAAAGACCAATTCCTAAAAAGATTACGGATTTAACTTTTATTACAGATGAAATGGTTAAGGGTTGTGAAAAAGAAAGTGTTGTAGTTAAAAAGTTTTTAGAGTGGGCTCTAGATTACCCAATGGTTGCTCATAATGCTAAGTTTGATATTTCCTTTATGAGTGCTGCTTGTAAAAAATATGATTATGGAGAGTTTAATAAAACAGTTGTTGATACCATGAGTATTGCACGAATTATGCATCCGGAATGGCCTAATCATAAACTACAAACTTTAACTAAAAAATTAGATGTTCCTTGGGATGAAGATAAACATCACCGAGCTGATTATGATGCAGAGGGAACAGCTTTAGCCTTTTATAAAATGGCTAAGTCATTAAGTGATCAAAATACTTATACTACTGATGAATTATTAAGTTTAGTAAATGTTGATGATTTAGTAAGATTTAGTTATCCTTTTCATGCCGTATTATTAGCCAAAAATAAGGAAGGTTTAAAAAATTTATTTAAAATTGTTTCAATTGCTAATACTAAATATTTATATAAAAATGAACAACCTAAAATTCCAAGAAAAGATATTATTGAACTTAGAAAAGGACTTTTAATTGGTTCTGGTTGTATTAATGGGGAAGTTTTTGAGTCTTCTATTGGTAAAGAAGATGAAGAAATTGTTAATATGATGAGTTTTTATGATTATATTGAAGTTCAACCTCCTTCTGTTTTTGCTCATTTAATAGGTAATGAAAGAAAATTTATAACTTTAAATGAAGCTCAAGAGTTTTTAAAAAGAATTATCAGGGTTGCTAAAGAAGCTGGAAAACCGGTTGTAGCAACAGGTGATGTTCATAATTTAAAAAAAGAAGATAAAATTTATCGTGATATTATTGTTAATCAAAAATTTAATGGTAAGTTACATCCTTTAAATAGAAGAGGAATTGAAGTTCCAAATATGTATTTAAGAACAACAGCTGAGATGTTAGAAGAATTTGCTTTTCTAGGGGATGATTTAGCTTATGAAATTGTTGTTACTAATTCAAATTTAATAGCAAATATGTGTGAAGAAATTGAAGTTATTCCAAATACTAATGGTATTCCTTTTGCACCAGTCATTCCAGATTCCCAAATGACCGTTACCAAAATGGTTTATGATAAAGCTAAAAGTTGGTATGGTGATCCTTTACCTCATCATTTAGAGGAGAGAATTGCTCTTGAACTTTATGGTGCTGGTTTTATTGAGGCTGTTAAAAATAATGCTGGTGATGATGAAGATGCAATTTATAAAAGAATGCATGAAGTTGTACTAAAAGGACCTGATGCTGTTTGTAATGAAATTTATGAATCACTACGAAAAAAAGATGAAGAAACTTCTGATGAAGAATTAAAGAATAAAGCTAAAAAAACAATGACAGCTATTATTGGAGCAAATTTTGACGTTATTTATTTAATTGCCCAAAAGCTTGTAAAACACTCGAATGATGAAGGATTTTTAGTTGGTTCCCGTGGTAGTGTTGGTTCTTCTTTTGTAGCTAATTTAATGGGAATAACGGAGGTTAATGCTTTGTCACCACATTACCGGTGTCCAAAATGTCAACATAGTGAATTTGAAGATGATAAAGGAGAATCTTTAGGTAATGATTATAAATGTGGTTATGATTTACCCGATAAAAAATGTCCTAAATGTGGAAACTTAATGGGTAAAGAAGGACATGATATACCTTTTCAAACTTTTTTAGGTTTTAATGCAGATAAAGTTCCTGACATAGATTTAAATTTTTCAGATTTAAATCAAGCAAGTGCTCATGAATATACGAAAGTTTTATTTGGCGTAGATAATGTTTATCGTGCGGGAACTATTGGAACGGTTGCTGAGAAAACGGCATATGGTTATGTAAAAGGTTATTGTGAAGCCAAAAATATAATGATGCGAAATGTTGAGGTTGAACGTCTTGCTAAAGGTTGTACAGGAGTTAAAAGGACTACTGGACAACATCCAGGAGGAATTGTTGTTATTCCAGGTTATAAAGAAGTTTTTGATTTTACACCTTTTCAATTTCCATCAGAAGACCCATCTAAAGCTTGGCGGACCACACATTTTGATTATCATGCAATTGATGAATGTGTTTTAAAACTTGATATATTAGGTCATACTGATCCAACTCAACTTAGAATGATTCAAGATTTAACTGGCGATGATATAACTAAAGTACCTTTAGATGATAAAGAGACAATGTCAATTTTCACCTCAACTAAAGCTTTAAAAGTTAGTAAAGAACAAATTATGTGTGAAACAGGTACTTTAGGAGTTCCCGAATTTGGAACACCATTTACTATTCAATTAGTTAAAGATACTAAACCAACTACTTTTGCTGAATTAGTTAAAATTGCCGGACTTGCACATGGAACTGACGTATGGCTTGGTAATGCCCAAGAATTAATTGCTAAAAATGTTGTACCTTTTAGTAAAGTTATTGGTTGTCGTGATGACATCATGGTTGAACTTATTTATGGTGGGTTAGAGCCTTTTAAAGCATTTAAAATTATGGAATTTGTTAGGAAAGGTAAAGCAAGTAAAGATCCAGCTACTTGGGCAGAGTATAAAGCAATTATGGAAAAAGCTAAAATTCCTAATTGGTTTATTGATTCTTGTTTTAAAATAAAATACATGTTTCCAAAAGCTCATGCTGCAGCTTATGTAATGTCTGCTTTTCGAATTGCTTGGTATAAAGTTCATAAACCTTTAGTTTATTATGCAACATATTTTTCAACAAGATTTACGGATTTTGATATTGAAAGTATGCTAAAAGGTTATGATGCAATTAAAGCTAAAATCCTTGAAATTCAAGGTAAAGGTTATGATGCAACTAATAAAGAACAGTCTGTTTTAGAAACTTTAAAACTTGCTTTAGAGGCTTCAGCTAGAGGAGTTAAGTTTAAATGTATTGATATTAAAAAAAGTGATGGTAATAATTTTGTTATGGATGAAGAAGAAAATGCTTTGATTTTACCTTTTAGAAGTTTAGATGGATTAGGTGATGCAGTTGCTACAAAAATTATTGAAGAACGTAACCAAAAACCATTTTACAGTGTTGAAGATTTTCAAAATCGTAGTAAAGCAAATGCAACAACAATTGATAAAATGCGAACTTTAGGTATTTTTATGGGAATGCCTGAAACTAGTCAATTAAGTTTATTTTAGAGGTTGAAAGAGTTAGAATATTAAAAATCAAGAATTAGAAAATGACATAAAAAATTTAGAGAATGCATTAGCTTCTTCAAATTTAGCTAAAAAACAAAATTTTACTTAAATTAATTGAACCTTATCAAAGCATATTATGGATTAAAAGCTTTAAAATTCCTGCAGTTGATAAGGTTTTACAAAATTTTATGTTTCCAAAAAATATTTTAAGGATCAAGTGTAGAACAAAATGAATATTGTTATAAATATTTGTTGAAAGAAGCCAAAAAATTAATGAAAATCTTGGTATTAAACATTAAATAATATATTAACAATTTTATAATATTTTTTAAAATAATTAATATTAGATAAAATAATAATACTTAGTGACTTTTAAAAGGAAATTTAGTATAATCTAAATAAGAAAGAGGCCTTAAAAAATGAAGAAAATACCATATGGAATAATAAATTATAAAACATTAATTGAAGAAAATTATTATTATGTAGATAAAACAATGTATTTAGAAAAATTAGAAAATATATCAGACACGTTATTTTATTTAAGACCAGGAAGATTTGGTAAAAGTTTATTTACAAGTATGATGTATTATTATTATGATATAAATAGTAAATCACTATTTAATGAATTATTTAAAGATTTATATGTATCTAAAAATCCAACAAAAGAAAAAAATAGTTACTATATCTTGAATTTTGATTTTTCAGGAATAAATGAAAATAAAGAAAATAAAGAAATAATTGAAAGTTTTAAAGCTTGTGTTATTTTAGGAATAAATGATTTTATTGATAGATATAATATAAATTATGAATATAGTAAAGATATACCAGCAGATGATATGATAAAAATGTTTTTAAGTTATATTAAAGGATTAAATTTAGAACACAAGATATATATAATAATAGATGAATATGATAATTTTACAAATGCAATATTAGAAGGAAATGCTGATAAATTTATAAAAATAGTAACAGGAACAGTTAAAAGTTTCTATGCAAATATAAAAATATATGTTAAAGAAGGAGTAGTAGGAAGATTTTTTGCCACAGGAATATGTCCAATAACTCTAGATAGTATGACAACCGGATTTAATATAGCAACTGATATATCAACAGATATAAGATTTAATAGTATGATAGGATTAACTCATCAAGAAGTAAAAGATTTATTAAAAGAGGTAGTAGAAGAAAAAGACAGAGAAGAAATATATAATTTAATGGTAAGTAATTATGATGGATACTTATTTAACGAAGAAGCAACTGAAAGAGTTTTTAATGCAACATTAGTAATGTATTTATTAAATTATTATGAGGCTTTTAAAAAATACCAAAAGATTTGATGGACAAAAATATAGCCTTTAATTCAGGTAAAATAGGAAATATAGTTGAATTACAAAATAATAATTTTTATCAAGATATGATAAATGAAATAATGGAAAATGAAATAATTAAAGGTATTTTAAAACAAAAATTTGATTTAAATTTAAAGTTAGAAAGAAATGATTTAATAAGTTTATTATATTATTTTGGCTATTTAACAATAGAAACAGATGAATATGGAGGATATTATTTTAAAATACCAAATGAAGTAATGAAAGTAATATATGGAAATTACTTTAGTAGAAAATTAAAAGAAATGAAAATGGGATATGATGATAAAAGGTTAATAGAAATAAGTAGTGAATTAGTAACAGGAAAAATAGAGTTATTAAGTAACTATGTAAGTGAAGTATTAAAAAAATTAGATAAACGAGATTTTATAAAATTAAATGAAAAAAGTTTAAAAATGATATATTTTACAATATTAATAAATAATGAATATTATAATGTAAGAAGTGAATATGCAATAAAAAATGGATTCATAGATATATATTTAGAAAGAAAAAATATAAAAATACCAAATAATATAATAATTGAATTAAAATATATTAAGAAAATGGAATATAGTGAAAAGTTATTAAGTGAAAAAATAGAAGAAGGAAAAAATCAATTAAAAAAATATAGTGAAGATGAAAGAATTGAAAATGTAATAAAATATCTAGTAGTATTTGTTGGAAATGATTTAAAAGTATTAGAAAGATTGTAAATTTTTAATACAGTCTTTTTTGGTTTCTTTTATTAATTAATTTGCCAAAGGGTGTAAATTTTTTTCCGGGGTAAATAGTAGTTATTGATTTAAAAAATCAACTACTATTTTTTCAATTTCATC
>CANRHC010000035.1 GCA_947630305.1 uncultured Bacilli bacterium | reverse complement strand
AAAAACTCTCAACCCCTCATAAATAGGGACATTGAGAGTTTTTGCCTTTTTAAAACTGTCAAACGTGAGATTATACAATAGATGTTAAAAAAAAGGAAGAAAATTTTAAAGCATTTTTATAATAAAAAAAGATAAAATTAAAAAAGCCAATAAAGGCTTTATAAACTAAATGGTCGAGAAGACAGGACTTGAACCTGCAACCCCTACATCCCAAATGTAGTGCACTACCAAATTGTGCTACTTCTCGGTCAAATTAAATGGTGCACCCAAAGGGAGTCGAACCCCTAACCTTTAGATCCGTAGTCTAACGCTCTATCCAATTGCGCTATGGGTGCACAATTTGTAAATGCAATATGATTATATAATAAAGAATGATAAAATGCAAGCTTTATTTTTTACTTTTATTAAGCATTTTTTTACTTTTATTAATGATTTTTTTTAAAGACATTTTCTTTTTTTGATCAATATCATCTTTTCTGAAAATATGAATTAACATTATTGGATGCATAATAAAATCCATACTATCAGCCTTATCTACTAAAGTTAATACCCAAGCTTCTTTAGAACGAGGTATTTTTTTATTAATAGGAAACATATGAGTTTCCATTATATTAGCAATCTTTGGCGTAATATCCTTTCCAAAATACTTTTTAGCATTTACAACAGCATTATGAGCATGAGTAAAAGCATGCATTTGAAGTAATGGTTTCTTTTCTTTTTCAGTTTGCCAAGGAGTTTCATAAAAATCATGTAATAAAGCTGCAATAGTTAAACTTTTAAAATCTAAATTCAATTTTTTAGCAATTTTAAAGCAATCAAAAGATACCCTTAAAGTATGATCATAAACACTTTCATTAATATGATGGGAAAAACTTTTCCTTTTTATAAATTCTTTATGATTTAAAAATGGTTCAATAATATTATAAAACTCTACATATTCACTAAAATTATCTTTTAAAGCTTTCTTTCTTTTTAAATAATATCTAATATAACTATATAAAGTAACTATTTGAATTATAATTGTAATATATGCAAAAATTGTAATCGATACTTCTAAATTAGGAATAATCAAATTTATAAAACCTAAAATAATTGTAACAAATAGAAACCAAGTTTTTAACTTACCAATTAATAATGAATTAGCAATTTTACTTTTAAAAAATATATATATATTTACTAAAGATATTATAGCTTCTAGAATTAAAACATAGAAAAATAAATTATTTTTCATAATTAATAATATTAATAAACCTAAAGCTAATACCTTATCAGCAATCATATCTAATTTTGCACCAATTTGACTAGTAACATTCCACTTTCTAGCTAAATGACCATCTAAAAAATCAGTTAATGCAATAAAAATGGCAACTATAATTAAAATAATTAAATGGTTATTAATTCCTAAATAAATAATAATAGGAGTTACAAATAATCTTAATAAAGTTAATATATTTGGAATATACTTTTTCATAATTTATGCACCACCTAATTAAATTATATCAAAAAATATTAAAAATAATATTAAAACGTCTAAAATTAGACGTTTATACTTCCTGAACAACAGCTATAATCATTGGTTTAGATTCGGTTTGTTCATATAAATAATTACTTAATTCATATCTAATATCAGTTTTAATTTTATTATATTCTACATAACCATTAACAATATTTCTATTAATAACTTCTTCACAAATACTTTTCATACCAGCAATTATATCTTTAGAATCCTTTATATAAATGAAACCTCTAGTAGTAACCTCAGGTCCAACAATTAAAACTTTTTCTTGTTTACTAATTGTTGCACTAATTAAAACAATTCCATTTTCACTTAACATTTCTCGATCCTTAATAACTAAATCCCCTACATCATCACTACTTTTACCATCAATTAAAGCATCTTTAACTTTAATATGAACTGGTTTATCCATTAATTTTTTATCAATTATAGTAACAACATCACCATTTTGTTTTAACAAAATATTTTCAGCAGGAATTCCTAAAGAATTAGCAATATTAGCATTGTTTACCATATAACGATATTCACCCTTAACTGGCATATAATATTTTGGCTTCATTAACTTAATCATCAACATTAAATCTTCACTTGAAGCATGATGTAAAATATTCTTATCCTTAGGTAAGGAAATGATCTGACAACCTGCCATTGCAATGTCATTTTCTAATTTAACCAAAAGCTTTTCATTTGCATCATATCTTGGTTCAGCAAATAAAACAGCATCACTTGATTTTAAGGTAATAAATTTATCATAACCACTAACAATTTTACTTATTGCAGAATAAGGATTAGACTTATCATCACTAATTAATAAAATAGCATTATTTGAAGAAATATTAGACAAATCACCAATCAAATCTTCTTGATATTCTAAATAATGATTATTATGAGCAAAATGAATAAAATTTTGCAATTTTTTACCCATTATTACAATTTTTCGATGCGAATTCTTAGCCCCATCAAAAATATCTTGAATAGTATATAAATGAGTTGGTAAAACACTAATTATAATACGCTTATCTACCTTATTAATAATATCAGCAAAAAAATCTTGCAAACGGTGAGTTGGTGAAGTATGACCATTACGTTCGGAAAATACCGATTCGCTTAAAAGACATAAAACTCCTTGTTTTCCAACATAAGCAATTTTACCTAAATCCATATCATAATGATCATGCATTAAAGGATCAATAATAAAGTCTCCAGTATAACAAATCGCACCATCTAAAGTATTCAAACAATACATTACGGCATCAGGTACACTATGACTTACAGTTATTGGAAATATTGATACATTTTTAAAATTTATTTTTTTATGTGGTAATATTTCAGTAATATTTTCTTCTTTAACACCTAAATCCATTAAAACAAATTTAGTATATTTAGTTGCAAAAAAATTAATTTCAGGAATAAATTTAACTAAATCTAAAGCACCCCCCATATTTTCATAATGACCATGAGTTAAAAAAACTCCTTTAATCTTTTTTCTATTTTTAATCAAATATTCATAATCAGGAATAATATAATCTATTCCAAACATATTATTAGAAGCATACTTAATTCCACAATCAAAAACAAATATATCATTATCAACTTCAACAACATAAGTGTTTTTACCCATTTCATCAAGTCCACCTAAACCAAAAATTTTAATTTTACACATAAAATAATTGCCTCCTAGCATTTTTAATTTTTTTAAATATTTAAAATTAAAAGTTTTTCTTTGTGTTAACATTATAGCAAATTATTTTATATTTGGCAATCAACTTATTAAATTCTTGATTCACTTATTAATTGTGATAATTTAACAATACTATATCCTTTATACACAATATTCTCAATAATTAATTTTAAATAATTTAAGTCAAGATTTTTCAGATAATATATTGATCCAGAACTTATATTATTATATAAACTTGCTACATTATTATTATTAATAGTATTAGTAGCTTCAACTAATATTTTTTTCTTCTTTAAGCAAAAATCTTTACTTACTTTTTCAACAAAACAAATATTAGAATTATTAACTATTTTTTTCTCAAGATTATTATAATTTTCTACATCAATATTAATTCTTTCGCCATTTATTTTTTTATCAATGGTTTGTTTTGTGGTGAGCACTGCATAATCCATTCCCATTTCTTCAAAATAATTAATTAAGTTAGAATCTTCATCTAAAATAAATGATACAGCCATTTTAATAGGATTACCTTTTTTAATAATCTTATCTTTATTTTGCTTTAAAGATATTGTAGGTAAAATTTCATCAAAAACTAAATAATTTTCTAAAAAAGCTCCTAAGTTTTTCATTTTCTGAAAACTTTTATCAACATTTACTATACCCCCAGCTAAACCAGGAACAATATAATCACCTTCAATAATTCCATTAACACTAGCAATACTTTTTTCATCTTTTAAAACTAAAATATTTTGATAAATTGGGTCTTTTGATCTCATTAAAAGAGCAAATTGATGTGTATAGTAAAAACTAAAACATAATAAGGCTACAATTCCAAATGATTTTAAAGCTTTGTTCATTTAAATCACCTATGAAATTATATGTTAAATAAAATAAAAAAATATTATTTTTCTTTATGATTATTAGAAACAAAAGCAACTGACTCAACCATTACCTCAGTCATATATTTTCTTTCATTTTCTTCATTCTCATAGGATCTTACTTGAAGTCTTCCTCTTACACACACAATATCCCCCTTTTGACAATATTCTTTTGTCTTTTTAGCAATTCCATTCCATAAAACACATCTTAAAAAATCCGTTTCATAAATACCTTCAGAATTTTTAAAAGTTCTTGGAACTGCTAAATTAATAACCATTCTAGATTGATCATTACTTTCCAACATATCAGGTTCATCAGTTAATCGACCAACTAAAATGACATGATTCAAAATAAATTCACCTCCTTTCTGTTTTCATTAAACCAAAAGAAAAAAAATAAAGCAAAAACACAATTTACTAAATTAGTTACTTATTTTTTCTTTTTTTTCTAAAATTAGTTAAGCAAATTTATAAAATTAATCAAAAAAAATAAACAATTTTATAAATATTGTTTATTTTAAAAATTACTGTAAATTAACAAAATTTTACATTTATTCTTTTATTAAACGATTTAATTCAACTGCATATTCCATTGGTAATTCTTTTTTAAAATCATCAATAAATCCCATAATCAATAATTCTTTAGCATCACTTTCACTTATTCCTCTACTATTTAAATAAAACATTTTTTCAGCACTTAATTTACTTACACTGGCTTCATGTTCTAAACTACTACTATCATTTAAAACAACATTTTTTGGAAAAGTTTCACTTTTACTTATATCATCTAAAATAATTGTATCACATTTAACTGTAGCATAGCTATTTAGGGCACTTTCACAAATTTTAGTAGTCCCACGGTAATTACTTGTTCCACCTTCACTTGCAATACTTTTATTAATTATATTACTTTTAGTATTTTTTCCCAAATGAATCATTTTAGCACCAGCATCTAAAATTTGATTTTTCTTAGCATAAGCAATACTTATACAATTACCTCTAGCATAATCTCCTTTTAAAATACAAGATGGATATTTCATTGTAATACCAGAACCAATATTACCATCAACCCATTGCATTAAACCACCTTCTAAAACAACAGCTCTTTTCGTAACTAAATTATAAACATCAGTAGACCAATTTTGAATCGTACTATAATAACACTTAGCATTTTTACCAACAAAAATTTCTACAACTCCAGCATGTAAACTTATCTTAGCATTAACTCTTGCTGTACAACCTTCAATATAAGATAATTCAGCACCTTCACCAACAATTATAATCGTTCTTTCAAATTGACCAAGACCAGCAGTATCAATCCGAAAATAGCTTTGTAAAGGACGATCTAACTTAGTATAAGGTGGAATATAAATAAATGAGCCACCACTCCAAACAGCCCCATTTAAAGCCGTATATTTATTTTCTTTATAATCAACTAAAGAATTAAAATATTTTTTAAAAAGAACAGGATATTTTTGTAAAGCCTCATCTGTACTCATAAAAATAATATCCTTATTAGTATTATTTTTATGATAAATAACTTCACTTTCTAATTGATTACTTACTCCATCTAAATATTTTTGCTCAGCATCTACAACCCCTAATTTACAAAAAGTTTGATAAGATTCTTTATTAACATCTTGCCAATTATCTTTCTGACTTTCCGTTTTTTTATAATATAATATTTCATCAAAAGACACATTTAAAAGAGGTCCAAAAGAAGGATTTTCTTGCTTTAAAAACTCTTCATAAGATTTTAATCTAAAATCTAACATCCATAAAGGCTCATTTTTCATTTTAGATAAATTAATAATAAAATCTCTATTTAATTTCTGATTCATAATCCATCACATTTATTATTTTATCAAATATTAAATTAAAAAAAAAGCGTTTAACACTCTTTCTCATTTAAACAAATATTATTATTAAGTAAACTACTTAAATCTTCTTTAATTTTAGTTATTTCTTCACTAGTTAAAATATCATAACCATTTTTTTGACTATCAATAGTACCCATCCTAACCTCTTTAACCTTACCATTTTTAACTAAAACAATAGTAGGTACACTAATATATTTTTCTAATGTATCAATCTTTTCACCATTATTATTAATAATAAAATAATTTGGTAACCATTCATCTAATAATTTTAAAATCTTATAATAGCCTATACTACCTTCTTCTTTAACAATTGGTTCATCTAAATCATTTAAAGAAATTTCATCTTTTATAGAAGGAATATCTAAATAATAAATACTAGATGAATGAACTTCTTTACTAACTTCGTCCACTAAAGAAATTAAAGTCCTAGAATAAGAATCAGTATAATCACCAAAGAAAATAAGACCATCATTATTTAAAACTTCAATAATATCATCTTCAGTTGCTTTAACAAACAAATTATCATCACTTAAAGAAACATAAGGATAAGTTCTTTGATTACTATCATTAACTTTATTATTTAAACTAGCATATTCATTTTTTATTTTAATAGCATCAGATTCATCAATAACAACATTATCTTTAAAAGATAAATAAACCATTAAACTACCAACTATTAATAAAACCATTAACAAGAACACTAATACAACTTTGTCCTTCCTCAATTAAATCACTTCCTAATAAACATTCTACATAAAATGATAAAAGTTTGCAATAACAAAAAAGAATTTACAATCGTAAACTCTAATCAATTTTAACTAATTCTTTAATATTTTTAATAACCTTTTTTTCAATTCTTGAAATATAAGATTGACTAATTCCTAACATATCAGCAACCTCTTTTTGAGTATAACTTTCAGTATTATTTAAACCATATCTTAAAATCATAATTTGTTTTTCACGAGGATTTAATTTATTAATTTCTCTAGCCACTAAATTTTTCTCAACACCTTTTTCATATTCATCACTAACTAAATCAGTATCAGTTCCCAAAATATCTTCTAAATGAAGTTCATTTCCCTCAGCATCATAATTCAAACTATCTTCTAAAGAAATTTCTTTTTTTCTTTTCTTATTTTTTCTTAAAAACATCAAAATTTCATTAGCAATACACCTAGAAGCATATGTTGCTAATTTAATATTTTTATCAATTTTATAAGTTTCAATTCCTTTAATTAAACCAATAGAACCAATACTAACTAAATCCTCTAATTCATAACCAGTATTTTCATATTTCTTAGCTAAAAAAACAACTAATCTTAAATTATGTTCAATTAAAATATTTTTAGCTTCAACATCACCTTTTTTAGCTTTAATTAATAAAGATAATTCTTCATCTTTATCTAATGGTGGTGGAAGCTTATCTGTACTCCCAATAAAAAAACATTCATTATATTTTTTCTTTAACCAATTAATAATTTTATTTAACATAAAAATCCTCCAAACATTTAAAATTTAACAAACATTCAACTCCATTACTTAATAAATCCTCTTCACTAATACCTAATAAATAATCTTTTTTCTTAATTCCTAAAATCTCTATAGAAGAAATTTTAATACATTTTAATAAACCATGATGATTTAAACTATTATAAGGAACATAAATAGGACTTCTTATTGATACTTTACCTTTAAGACATTTTTTATTAATTAAAACAATCTTTTTTTTAGTTATAGGATCTACTAATTTATTACCCGTATCAATAAAACCATTAACTTTTAAAGTTTTACCATTAAAAAAGGCAAAAGTAACAGGAACAATTTTACTATAAAAAGATAACTCTCTATGTTGTCTATAATAAAGATATAAAATTATTGGCGAAATTATGATTAAAAATAAATAATTAATAGAAATTTTATCATAAGTAAAAGTTAAACCATTAACATTTTCACTAAAACTAAGATTTAAAAAATATAAAAAACCTCCAAGAATAACACTAGTCATATAAAAATAAGACATATTACTAATAAGATATTTTTTATCTTTTAAACCAAAAGCAATAACATTCATTAATAAACTTAAAACAATTTTAAAAATAAACAATGTTAAACTATTAAAATTAAAAAAAAGGATAAAAATACTAATAGATCCAATTAAAGAACCTAAAAAAACTTTTTTTAATTTGACATAACGTTTTAAGGTGATACTAACTGTTAATAATAGTAGAAAGTCAAAGAAAAAGTTTAAAAAGAATAAAGCATCTAAATAAATAGTCATAGTATCACCAAAAATATATTATCATAACGATTAGAAATAATTTGTCGAATTAAGTTTTATAGAATATTAAATATTTACATAAAATAAAAAAAACTGTTTCAAACAGCCTCTTAATAATCTTGACTTCTTAAAAATGATGGAATATCGTAATCAGAATCATCATCAGGAATTCTCCTTTTTGGTAAAGCTTCTTCTTCCTCTTCTTCTTCATTATTATTTTTACCATCAAAACCAGTCGCAATTACAGTAACAATTACTTCATCAGTTAAATTACTATTAGGTATAGCTCCAAATATTATATTAATATCAGAATTAGCAGCCTCTCTTACTGTTTCAACAGCATATTCAATTTCAAATAAGGTTAAAGAATCACCACCAGTAATATTTATAATAGCATCAGTAGCTCCATCAATTGTTGTTTCAAGTAAAGCACTTGATACAGCTTGTTTAGCAGCTTCAACAGCCCTATTTTCACCAACACCCATACCAATTCCAATTAAAGCAGTTCCAGACTTTTCCATTACTGTTTTAATATCAGCAAAATCCAAATTTACAATACCAGTTACAGCAATTAAATCAGAAATAGATTGAACACCACGATGTAAAACATTATCAACTTCTTGGAATGCAGCTTGGAAAGTAGTTGTTTTATCAATTATATTTCTTAAACGATCATTAGGAATAATAATTAAAGTATCAACATGTTTTTTTAATTCCTCAACACCCACTAAAGCATGTTCCATTCTTCTTTTACCCTCAAATCTAAAAGGTTTAGTAACAATACCAACAGTTAATGCTCCAGCTTCTTGAGCAATTTCAGCAATAACAGGAGATGCACCTGTTCCAGTTCCACCACCAAGACCACAAGCTATAAAAACCATATCGGCACCTTTAACAGCTTCCTCAATCTCTTTTTTACTTTCTAAAGCAGCCTCTCTTCCAACTTCAGGATTTGAACCAGCACCTCTACCACCAGTTATATTTTTACCAATTTGAATTTTATTTTCAGCTTTAGAAGCATTAAGAACTTGTAAATCAGTATTTACAACATAAAATTCAACACCTTGAACACCTTCATCAATCATTCTATTTACAGCATTATTGCCACCGCCACCAACGCCAAAAACTTTTATTTTAGCAATTGGATCAATTTTTAAATTATTATTCATACACTTATTACCCTCCTTAATTATCAAAGAAATATCCAAATATTTTTCCTAATATTGAATTTTCATTAATATTAATCTTTTTATTTAAACCACTTAATTCATCAAGTTGTTCATAATTAAATATTGTAAATTCTTGATTTCTTAAATTCATTTTATCAAGATAATATTTAATCAAACCAACTCCAGTAGAATAAATATTTGACCTTAAACCTAACTCTTTAGTCACACCTAAACTGGCATAATGACCAAAGACTTCTTCCATTAAATACTGAAAGTTAGCCATCTCGCTTATTCCACCTGTGATTATTATATAATGAATTTCTTTTTTTGTTAAGTGATTTATTTCTTTTTTTGCTAATTTTAATATTTCAACAATCCTTGAAGAAGCAATTTGAGTAGCTTCATACTCATTGACAACAATCTTTTCACCATCTTTGTTAGTATATTCTTTCTTATTAATATCACTAACATTTCTTTTATGAGCCAAACAAAGATTTAATCTAATATCCTTAGCCTCTTTTTTAGGAACTTTAAACATATAAGCAATATCCTTTTCAATATCAATTGCTCCCATTTGAATAGTAGTAGTATTAGTCAAAATACCTTTATTAAAAATAGAAACATTAGTAACCATATGACCTAAATTAATAATTGCTCCAACTTCCGTTTTCATCTGTTTAGTCTGAAACTCATAATAATCACCTATTGAACCAAAAGTAGTATCAATTACTTCAACACCAATTTTATCAAAACATTTAACAATAGGTACAACATTAGCCTTAGGAACAGTAGTAAAAATAGTCTTAACACTACATTTTTTACCTTGTTTACCAATTGGATTTAAAACCAATTCATCATCAACTTTAAAATGAATAGGCATAATAGACGCTAATTCTTCATCATCTTCAATTTGATTATAAGATGAAGCTTGCATTGATCTAATAATATCAATAGATCTAACCATTCCAATACTATCCTCAATAGTAGTATAACCTTCATTCATATGAAATTTAACTTGATTAGATGGAATCGTGGCAATAACTTTAGTAATAGGTAACCCAATTAACTCTTCACCTTTTTTAAATAATTCTTTTAAACAATTCATAAAATCACTTGAATTAGTTACAAAACCAGCATTAATACCAACTGAAGGAACAGTTGTAACTGCTAAAATATTAATCTTACCCTTAAAATATTCGCCAACAATTAATTTTAACGTATCACTTCCAATATCAATACCAGCTAAAATTTTCCTCATTCGTGCCACCTATTTTCTAATAGACATTATACCTAAAAACATTCAAAAAAACAATAAAAAATAAATAAAAAAGCGTGACAATTATAGTCACAACTTTTTTTACTTACAGCTACATCTATTATAAATATTTTCAACTTCATCTACTTCATTATAAGAATAAATTGGTGTATAAGTATGATTATATATATGATGATTTACAACAGTTGTATTCATCGGCATTAAATGAGGGACTTCATAATTAATTACACGATGACATACTTGATTTTGTGGACATTCAGTTATAGGTGGACAGCAACAAGTTTGTGAAGGTGGACAAGAAGGCATTGGACAAGGATTCATTGACATACCACCGCTACAAGGACAGCCACCTCCATAACTTATTTGACTAGATTCTGCATAATCCATTTGCATTGTATCTCTTTCACTAGCATTATTTTTTAACATACTCGTCATTCCTTTCTAACTTAGTGTATGTTAAATTATAATTTTAGTTTAGGCAAAAGCATAAAAGAATTAAAATACGCCAGACCAAGATGAATGAACTGATGCATTTGGTTTATTGGCTAAACTTCTATTAAACATATTATCTACTCTAAGACCATCTGCATGAACAAAATTTGGACCATATGTTATTTTCTTTAAATTACTAGTATCTTCAAACATACGAATCATGTCTTTTACAAGACTAGTATTAAAACTACTTAAATCTAATTCTTTAATATTAGTCATATTGTAAAACATACAAGTCATAGTTTCTACACTACTTGTATCAAAATGACTTAAATCCAAAGATTGTAATTGACTACAATCTGAAAACATAAAGCTCATTTGTATTACCTTGTTAGTATGAAAATTTAATCCAAATGTTAAGTTTTGTAAATTACTCATTCCAGAAAACATAGCATGCATAGTATTTACACTACTGGTATCAAAATTACTTAAATCTAGTTCTTGTATTTGTCTACAATTTGAAAACATAAATTGCATACTTTTTACTTTACTTGTATTAAAACTACTTAAATTTAAACTTTTTATGCTTATGCAATCTTTAAACATACAAAGCATTGTTTTTACACTACTTGTATCAAAATGACTTAAGTCTAATTCTTGTAATTGGCTCATTCCAGCAAACATATAACTCATATTTTCTACACTGCTCGTATCAAAATTTTCTCCAAATATTATGGTTTGTAAATTGCTCATGTCAGAAAACATATGACTCATATTTTCTACACTGCTCGTATCAAAATTTTCTCCAAATATTATGGTTTGTAAGTTGCTCATGTCAGAAAACATAGAACTCATATCTGTTACACTACTCGTATCAAAATTTTCTCCAAATATTATGGTTTGTAAATTGCTCATGGAAGCAAACATACTACTCATATCTGTTACACTACTCGTATCAAAATTTTGCATTCCTTCTATTTCGGTTACTTTTGTATAATTGGCAAATAAACGTGAACTATTACTATTTAATTTAACTCCCCCATCTCCTTGTAAATATCCGATACAATTGGTATCATCACTTTCACATATAACATAACTTTGAATAGCACTATCACCTGTACTACTTTCATCAAATGGACCATGTACTACTTGCCCTTCTCCTGCTGTTTTTTCTTTCTTCTTTGTTTCTATTACTATTTTTGTTATGTTATCCTTATAGTTCCACATTCCTTTTGTATCAGAATATTTAATTTGTCTTAATGTTCCACTATTAGCAAATTGATCATATTTATATTCTGTACTTAAGGTTATTTTTCCTTTCCATCCTGCATTTTGTGTATCTTCACTTAAAGGCATTTCTTCATCCATATATACTAATAAATTATATTCTTTTACTTCATTTGCTTTTAATGTAAAATTATGTAATTTATAAGCATGTATGGCATCATCTATTACTTTATTGGCATCATTATTTTCATTTTCCATTAATCTTGTACTTTTATTTAATTTACTATGATAATCTGTTTCATATAGTATGGCATCTATCCACTCATCATCTAATTGTTTATCACTATCTACATTTAAACTTTCTAAATTTATTGTTGCACTTGCTAAGCTACTACACTTGTTTGTTATTGTAAAATGATATGGTGTTTCATTACTTAAAAAATCTTCTAATTCATTACTTGGTATTGGAAAACTATTATTTAATGATATGTCATTTTCTCCTACAAAATCGATACTAAAACAATCTGTTCCTACTATATTTTCTCCTGTTTGTTCTTTTGTTATTCTCCATATTGCATATGTTAATCCTATACTTGTTATTATTAATCCTATTATTCCTACTAATAATATTAAATATTTTTTATTGTTCTTTTCCATAAAATATGCCCTTTCTATCATGTCTAAATCATAACATGCCCCCCCCCCTACGTGTCAAGAAAAAAGAAAACTCTTTACAGTATAAATTAAAAAATTAAAGTAATAAGAAAATGTTAAAAATGTGCAAATTAAAATAGAAATTTACTTTACATTTTG
>CANRHC010000034.1 GCA_947630305.1 uncultured Bacilli bacterium | reverse complement strand
ATCTCTCCATTTGGTCCATAATATGTTGGTTTTCCACTTGCATCTTTTATTATCTCACAGACATGTTTCTCTTCTGTTGGTGTTGAGCAATCTACATAATATGTATCCTCATCTACTACTTCACCATCTTTTCCATAGTATGTTGGATTTCCACTTTCATCTTTTATTATTTCACAAACATGATTATTATCTGGGAAACAATCACTATAATACTTAGCCTTAGTTGTTTCTTTTCCATCCTTATCATAGTATATAGTTTTACCATCCTTTTTAACAATTTCACATTCATATATTTCCTCATCAGGGAAACAATCATCTTGATATTTAGCCTTAGTAACTTGTTTGCCATCTACTCCATAATATACAGTCTTGCCATCTTCTTTTACAGCCTCACATTTATGTTCTACTGGTGTACAATCTTTTGTATACTGAGCTTTTGTTGTTTGCTTTCCATCTTTTCCATAATATAACTTCTTACCATTTTTATTTGTTAATATTTCACATTTATGTGGCAAACAATCAATTTCATAATCTAATTTTGTCGTTTGTTTTCCATCTTTGCCAAAATATATAGTCTTACTACCAGATTTTATAGCTTCACATTTATGTGGTACACAATCTAATTCATACTTAGCCTTTGTTGTTTGTTCTCCATCTTTACCAAAATATATAGTCTTTCCATTTGAAGTCAATGTTTCACATTTATGTGGCAAACAATCTATTTGATATTGAGTCTTCGTTGTTGTTTTACCATCTTTACCATAATATACAGTCTTTCCATTTTCTTTGACAGCTTCACATATATGTTTTTCTTCAGGAAAACATTCTTCTTGATATTTAGCTTTTGTTGTTGCTTTACCATCTTTACCATAATATACAGTCTTTCCATTTTCTTTGACAGCTTCACATTTATATTCTTTTAAACACTCTTTTTCATATTTAGCCTTCGTCGTTTGACTTCCACTTTTACCAAAATATACAGTCTTTCCATTTGATGTTAATGCCTCACATTTATGTGGTAAACACTCAATCTCATATTCTGATTTTGTAGTCTGACCTCCATCTTTACCAAAATATACAGTCTTACTACCAGATTTTATAGCTTCACATTTATGAACAAAACACTCTATTTCATATTCAGTTTTAGTTGTTTTATTACCATCTTCATCATAATATACAGTCTTACCATCCTCTTTTACAGCTTCACAATAATGAGGAACTTCACATTTTGAAGGACAATTTAATTTAGATAATTCTGATGCACCTTCAGAAAATTTTTGAGTTGTAGAATTTCCGAATTCATCTGTAGTTGTTACTAAATAATATCCAGTATTATCACCATTCTTTTTCTCACAACTACATTTTGAAGTTGGAGCATCAAATGTTACCTCAGTTTGAATTAAAAAGCTAGAATCATAATTTTTAATTACTAAATATCTCTGAGCCCAACCACGCCAATCTTCATATTTACCATTTACTAAATATGAACCATCAGGTGGATCTACTATAAACATATTAGCAGTTGGATTTTTTTGATCTTGGAAAGCAGTAGTAACCGTAATACCATCAATTACAGCTTTACTTGTACTAGATAACTTAGAAACATCAATTTTTAATTGGTATCTTCCTTTATATCCACCATTACCATCTTCAATCTTTTTCTTACTTAAAACTTCACATTTTAAACCATTATTACATGTTATATCAAATTCTTTCCATAAAACAGTTTCAGGAACATGACCCTTTTTAGCACTTACATCAAATTTAATAGTTAAATAAGTTCCTTCCAATTTTGAATTTACTAAAGTAAAATCCCAATCATCAGCCCAAATTATCCCCTTATCAACAAGTTCTTTATAAGTAGTTTCACCACTTGCAATTTGATCACCATACTTAGCAGCTTTCTTAGCTATAGTCCGGGCATTCTTAACATTAGAATTATCCTTTTTAAAATAAAGATTACTATCAATATTATCCCACTTATACATTATAAATTTAGAATTACTATAACTAAATTTTTGTTTAAGATAAGTCATATCTAAAAGATTATATTTAGCAGCTAACCATCTAAAAAGAATAGTACCAGTTAATTTATTATTCCAAGTTTGTTTATCACGATTATAATTTGAATTTTGAACCAATTGTTGATAAGCATATGTTGCAGCAACATCAAATGCTTGATATTTTTTACTCTTTCTTTGAGGTGATATAACTCTTTGACAAATATGATTAGCCCCAGCAGCCATATACTTTTTAGGAGCTATACAATACGATTGACCAAATAATTTATTATTTATATATATATTATATAAATTTATACCCTGTCCAGTAGAAATATCAGAAAATTGTTCATTAACACCATCATAAACTTTATACTTAACACCTTTTGCTAAATCCCAATACAATTTAAAAGATCTATAACTACCAGGACACTTAGGAGTATCACTATCAGGATCAATTGCCGCAGCTTCAGTGACATTAAATTTTGTATATGTAACAGCATTAACCCCAGATACTAAAACAAAAAACAATAATAAACTATACAAAAATTTCTTCATCTTACATTCCCCCTATATTTTTCATAAAGTTATCTTTATTTTTCTTATAACGGATTAACATTAAAATAATTGCAATTATTAAAACAACCGCAACACCAATTCCTAATAATTTCATAACATTATTTTTATTACTTTCATTTTCCTTAGAATTATTAGTAGAAGGATTTCTATCATTAGTATAATCAGTATATATTTCATCTTCATCAACATTAACATCAGTAGTTATATATGGTTGACAATAATAACTTTCATCACCATTACAATTCATAAATAACGGATTATACTTTGGCGTTTTTACCTCTATTGTCCGTAATTCCTCACCCATACAATCAGAAACTTCAGAATAAATTGTTAACTTATACGTCCTTATCTTAATCGTATCAGGAACTTCATATTTTAAAGTACCATTTTTTAAATCAGAATAATGATACTCAGTATTTATTCCATCATCGTCATTTTGCAAAACAATATATATTTTATCCGTAACATTTTGAACATTTAAAGTGACAACATCATTAATTACATATTCAGCTGATTCAGATAAATTAACATCTTCTGGTGAAATTTCCGGATGTAAATTCAAATCAGTATCAAGCACTACAGAATCCATTGTATAATCCATTGTAACATTAGATGCAGCTGTATTAATTTCAAGACGTGTCCTATTATCGCATTCAGCATTAACACCTTTAACTACAAATAACATAACCAATATTATAAAAATTAAATTTCTTTTCATAAATGATGTCCTTTCTATTTTCTAAAAATATTCTAACATTTATCAGTATTAATTTCAATATAAAAAAAAAGAACGTTCATACATTCTTTTTAATTACTCCCAAGACATATCATCGTCATAATCAACAGTTTCATCTTCAATAACATCATCTTCAATTATTTCATCTTCAAAATCTTCTTCATCATAATCATCAACAATTCCTGTTACATAAATTTGAACATCATCATAATCAATATATTTAGGATTTTCTATGTCACCAGTATATAACACATCACGATTTCCCTCAAATGACTCTTCAACACCAAAAGACATAATATAATCACCAGCAACAGGAACATTATTTTTGAAATAAACAATAACACTGTCAACAGAGCCTAAAATCTTACCACTATTATTAGTAATACTATAATTAATGACATCATCATCAGCACTACAAGTAGCTTTAACCTTATCAGCATATTTTGACAAATCTTCAATATCTTGTAAAAGTTCACCATCAGTTGCCACAGTTAAATTAATATTATCAGGTACATAATATTCAAAATTTTCATCATAAGGCAAATCTAACAACGTATAAGTTGTACTATTAGCCTTAAAATTATTAATAACAACATAATTGTCATCATCACTAGAATCAGGATAACTTACACTAACAGCTATCTTACTAAGATCATTAGAACCATTATTCGTCAATTTTACAATCATTGAACTTCCATCATAATTTTTATAAGTCTCAATCTTAACATCATTAGGTGCATCTAAATCAATATTATTGTCTAATGTCTCCTGCTTCTTTCCACAACCTACAAATAAAAAACAACAAACTACCAATAAAATTACTAGTTTAAAATTCCTTTTCATAATTTCCTTCTTTCTATTTTTTAATAAAACAATTATACCATATTTTTTTTAATAATAAATATTTAATTAATAAATTTCATCAATTTTTCACCAAAATTATTAATCAACTAAAAAATTTAAGTTAAGTTTTTCTTAAATCTACAGATATTTTAAAACTTTTTATATCTGCTTTTAATTTTATTTACTTCGTTTCAAGTTTTTCTTTTCCACCCATATAAGGTTGTAAAACTTTAGGAATAATAACACTACCATCTTCTTGTAAATTATTTTCCAAAAAAGCAATTAACATTCTTGGTGGAGCTATAACAGTATTATTTAAAGTATGAACAAATTCCTTATCACCATTATTATTTTTATATCTTATTTTCAACCTTCTTGCTTGAGCATCAGTTAAATTAGAACAAGAACAAACCTCAAAATATGCCTTTTGTCTTGGACTCCAAGCCTCAATATCACAAGAACGATATTTTAAATCAGCTAAATCACCTGAACAACAGACAAGTTTACGAACAGGAATATTTAAACTTCTAAACAATTCCACAGAATAATTCCACATCTTATTATACCATTCTTCTGAATCTTCTTTTTTACATAACACAACCATCTCTTGTTTTTCAAATTGATGAATACGATAAACACCTCGTTCTTCAATCCCATGAGCCCCTACTTCTTTTCTAAAACAAGGTGAATAAGAAGTCATTGTAATTGGTAAATCACTTTCCTTTAAAATTTGATCCTTAAATTTAGCAATCATTGAATGTTCACTAGTTCCAATCAAATATAAATCTTCATTTTCAATCTTATACATCATATTTTCTTGTTCTTCAAAAGACATTACACCACTTACAGCATCCCCATGAATCATAAATGGTGGAATACAATAAGTAAAACCTTTATCAATCATAAAATCTCTAGCATAAGCTAAAACAGCTGAATGAAGTCTTGCTATATCACCCATCAAATAATAAAAACCATTACCACTAACTCTTCCAGCAGCATCTTTATCTAAGCCATTAAAACTAGCCATAATATCAGCATGATATGGTATTTCATAAGCTGGAACAATAGGTTCTCCAAAACGCATTTCTTCTACGTTTTCACTATCATCTTTACCAATTGGTACATCACTTGCAATAATATTTGGAATAACTCTCATTCTTTTATTAATTTCATTTTCTAACTCTATTTCTTTTTCTTCTAAAGTTGGAATTTCTTTTTTAATCAAACTAATTTCTTCTTTAATTTTATTAGCTTCATCAATCTTTTTATTAGCCATTAAATTACCAATTTCTTTACTTAAACTATTTACTTTACTTCTTTTTTCATCAGCTAAAACTTTTATTTTTCGATATTCAATATCCATCTCATATACTTCATCAACTAATCCTAACTTATGATCTTGAAATTTCTTTTTAATATTTTCTTTTACCAATTCTCTATTATTTCTAATTAAATCAATACTTATCATATTACCAATCCTTCCTTAATTTTGCATTAAATAAGCAACTTCATATAAAAAAGATGACAAACTAAGGAGTCATTAAAAGACGGTGCCATCCTTTCTTTAACTTAAAAATCTGATAACGGATATAATCCGGGATCTATTAAACCCTCTAAAAAGTAGAAATAAAATTTTATCTTTACTTATTTTCACCAACCATAAGCTCTCTAAAAAAGAATCAAATTCTATCATATCTTTTTTACGATTTCCATAATTATTATAACAATTATTTAAAATTATTCAAAACTTTTATTTTTAATCTCTTCTTTAATCTTATTAATAAATTCTATAGTAGACATATTAACAGTCTCTTCACTTTTATATTTACGATAACTAATAGTTTTACTATCAATTTCATTACCACCCAATATTAAAGTATATGGCACCTTTTTAATAACAGATTCCCTCATTTTATAACTCAACTTTTCATTTCGTTCATCCAAACTAACACGAATATTTTCTTTTTTTAATAAATCATATATCTTTTCAGCATAATCTAAATGATATTCATTATTAACAGGAATAATATTAATTTGAACCGGGGAAAGCCATAAAGGCAAAGCACCTTTATATTCTTCCAAAATATATGCGATAAAACGATCAAGTGAACCCAAAATAGCTCGGTGAATAACTACAGGAGTTTGCTTTTTACCTTCACTATCAACATAAGTCAAATCAAATTTCATCGGTAGACAAAAATCCAATTGACAGGTTGATAAAGTATACTCTGGCCCAATAGCAGGTTTTACTTGCACATCAACCTTAGGACCATAAAATGCAGCTTCACCAATCTTTTCCACATAATCAATATTATATTCTTTTAAAACATTCCTTAAAGTTTCCTCAGCATTCTCCCACATCTCATCATCAGGATAATATTTAACTTTATCAGCTGGATCTCTTAAAGATAATTCAAAATGAAAATTCTTAATATTTAATTCCCTATAAACATCCATAATTAAATCAACAACACTTTTAATCTCACTACCAATTTGTTCCTTACTAACAAATAAATGAGCATCATTTTGGCAAAAAGTACGAACACGTTCAATTCCCTTTAAAGCACCACTTGCTTCAAAACGACAATCCCTAGCAATCTCCCCAATTCTAATTGGCAAATCACGATAAGAATGCATCTCATTAGCATAAATCATCATATGATGAGGACAATTCATCGGTCTCAAAACAAATTCTTCACCATCAACTTCCATCTTAGGAAACATATTTTCTTGATAATGATCCCAATGACCAGAAGTCTTATATAAAGAAACATTACCTAAAGGAGGCGTCAAAACATGTTTATAACCTAATTTCTTTTCTTTATCCTTAATATAATTTTCTAACTCTTCCCAAATAATATAACCATTAGGCAAATACATTGGTAATCCCTTACCTACTAAATCATTAGTCATAAAAATACCTAAATCTTTACCAATTTTCCGATGATCTCTTTCTCTTGCTTCCTCTAATTCCTTTAAATGTGCATCTAAATCTTCAGTAGTCTTAAAACATACTCCATAAATTCTTTGTAAAGCCTTATTTTTAGAATCACCCTTATAATAAGAACCAGAAAACTTTAACAACTTAAAATATTTTAATTCCTTAACTGATAAAACATGAGGTCCACGACAAAGATCAGTAAAATCACCTTGAGTATAACAAGATATAACTTCATCATCACTCATTTCATTAATTAAATCAACTTTATAAGGATCATCCTTGAACATTTCTAAAGCTTCTTCCTTACTAATTTCTCTTCTAATAATCCTTTTACCATCTTTAACTAACCTTTTCATTTCTTTACTAATTTTTTCTAAATCTTCATTAGTTAAAGTCTTATCACCTAAATCAATATCATAATAAAACCCTTCTTCAATAACAGGTCCAACCCAAAACTTAGCATCAGGATATAAATGCTTCACAGCCTGAGCCATCAAATGTGCACAACTATGATTCAAAACACTTAATTCTTCACTTTCTTTTATATTTATCATCTTCATCACCCATTCTTCTAACTTTTTTATAAGGATTAAAATTTTGTGAAGCCATATACTTAACCACTCTCTCATAAGTTAACTTTTCAATAATCAAATTAACCTGAAATTCATTTTTAGAAAAACGCCTAGCATATAACCTTACAACTAAAAAAAACAAATCATCATCCCTTACATTATCCAATAATTCTTTTAAATCTTCATTAGACAAAGCAGAAATAACATTTTTAATTTTTTCCTTTTTTAAAAAAGACATTTCTGAATAACTAACAGGATTCTTAAGCAGTTTTTTTAAAACCTTCTTCATATAACCTCATTTCTAACTTTAATCTATCACAACAATTGTTAGAAATCAATAATTTAATTTTCCTCCTTACCAAATAAATAAAAACGCACCTTTAAAAAAAGCACGTTTACAATACTTAAAATGGTGTTCTTGGGGAGATTCGAACTCTCGACCGATCGCTTAGAAGGCGATTGCTCTATCCAACTGAGCTACAAGAACATTTTTTGTAGAACAATTAGATTATAATATATATTATACTTAAATTCAAGGGAAAAATACCCTAATCATCGATATTTTCAAAAAATTCTTTCATTGAAACATTTAATTTTTTAGAAATAATATATAAAAATTCTAAACTAAAAGTTTGATAACTATTATTTTCAATATTAGCAATAGTACCTTCGTTATAAGAAATTAAATCAGCTAATTCTACCTGAGTTAAATTATGTTTCTTTCTAATCTTTTTAATATTTTTACCAACCAACACATAAATATATTTATTATCATCTTTACTAATTTCCACATATATCACCAAGAACATTATCTTATGAACATTCGTAAAATGTACTACATTTAATATATGTAAAAATTACTAAATTATCCCAAAAAAAAATAACAAAACGTTATTTTTCTTCATCTTTATTAACCTTTACAACCTCTTCATCCTTATAAAAACCACAACTTAAACAAGCTCTATGAGGTCTAATAGTTGCTCCACATTTAGGACAAGTAGTTATAGCACCTACTTCTTTTTTCAAATGAGTACGGCGCATTCTTTTCTTAGTCTTACTTGTTCTTCTAAAAGGAACACCAAATAATTGAAGATTTAGTTTCATTAGTTTCACTCCTTTTCTTTATCATACAACTCCAATAATGGAGCTAATCTTGGATCTATTTCATCTTTTGGTTTTGATCCAACTAGTTCCCAACCATCATGATATTCATTTTCTAATTTACTAGTTGAATAACTAATTGGGATTTCCAGTACAATATTTTCCCATAAAACACCAATAATATCAAGTGTATTTTGTTGTTTTTTTATAAAATTTTGCAAGTTTTCATTATCATCAGTTATTTTTTCTTCAATATTTAATTCAAAAGGATACATTACTTCATCCAATGTTAAAGCATCCTTTAAAACCATTTTAGCTTTAGAAGTTAAAAACAAATGATAATCCTGATTATTATCCTTAAAAATCTTTAACATAATAACAAAATCAGGAATATCTAAAATATCAGTATTCTGATAATACACCTTAGGAATATTTACTAAAACATTTTCTTGCATCGATTTAATTGGTACCTTATTTAAATCCATTTTTAATCACCATTAAAATTATAATACAAATTGCTAAAATAAACAATGTATGTTAAAATCCTAGAAATGGAAGTGATTTCATGAAAATTATTGGAATTATATGTGAATACAACCCTTTTCATAACGGACACATTTATCATTTAAATAAAATAAAAGAAAAATATCCTGATTCCCTTCTTATTCTATGCTTAAATGGTTATTTTTTAGAACGTGGTGATATAAGTATCATCAAAAAATATGACAAAGTAAAAATTGCCTTATTAAACAACATAGACATCGTAATAGAATTACCAACCTTATACGGATGCCAATCAGCAGACAACTTTGCCAAAAGTGCAATTACATTACTTGATGCCTTAAACGTTGATACAATCATCTTTGGAAGTGAGACAAACAATATAAATTATTTAATGGATTTAGCCAAAAAACAAACAATATTAGACCAAAACAAAATCAAAATAAATTTAAAAGAAGGTAACAGCTATCCAAAAAGTTTACTAAAAGCTTTAAACATAAATAATCTAAAATCTAACGACCTCCTTGGTATAGCATATTCTAAAGCAATTTTAAAAGAAAAATTAAATATTAAATTAGAAACAATCTTAAGAACAAACGACTACAACGATCTAAAAAATAACACCAAAATAGTAAGTGCCAAAAATATTAGAGAAAAAATTAAAAACAATCAAAATATTGACAACTATCTACCAAACATCAGCAAAGAAAAAATCCAAAAAATAAATATAGACCTATACTTTAAACTTTTAAAACATAAAATACTAACTGACAATAATTTAAATAAATATCTAGACGTTAATGAAGGTATCGAAAACTTACTTATCAAACAAATAAAAAACAGTAATACTTATGAAGAATTTTTAAATAAAATTAAAAGCAAACGTTATAGTATAAATCGCCTAAACAGAATGTTACTTCACATTAACTTAGGCATTCTAAAAAAAGATGCCAATAAACCAATTTCTTATCTTAAAATATTAGGATTTAATTCAAAAGGAAAAAATTATTTAAAAAAACATCGAGAATATTTCAAATTACCAACCAAAATAGATACTAAAAGCATCCAAAGAGACTATGAACTAAAAGCAAGTATTCTTTACGATTTATTAACCAATCAAAATGAATATCAAAATGAAATTAAAAATATACCTATTTATATAAATACAGCAGACTGTTTAAAAGAATCTAACCAAAAATAATCTTTACTTTCAAAATCACAAACAAAAAAATTATTATACTCTTGCAATTCCTTCAAAAAACAAGGTTTTATAACATTAGTATCAAGCCTTATAAAAGTCTTATATAATGATAAAACAGTGCTCTCCTTTCGATAAAAATCATGTACACTATGAACATTTTTATATTTCATATAAAAATAATTATTTTTAAATTTTTTAAATAACATAATATCTAATTCTTTAATCGAAATTGGAAAAATTAATTGCCTAACAAAACGATTACCAAAATGAATATCATCATTACGATAATAAAGCATTTCTAAAGTATGAAAAACCTCATAAGGACGATTTTTAAAAACTTTTGAAACACTAGGATTAATTTTAAAAACATAAAAATGACGCATATTATCACCGTTAATACTTTAACATATAATATGCGTTTATTTTGTCGAATTATTTAAGTAAAGTTTCAACTTTTAATTTTAAACTTTCATAATCATAATCCATTTTCTGCAAAACCTCAATTGAAACCCCACTATAAGCAAAATCATTTATTCCTAAAATATATTCATCACCACTAGCAAAACTACTCAAACAACTACCATTACCAGCTTCAATAACAACAGTCTTAACATTATCAGGCAAAACTAAATTACGATACTCTTCACCCTGACTTAAAAACAACTCAAGACTAGGCATAGAAATAACTCTTATATCCAAACCATTAGCCCGCAAATCATACGCAATTTGCATCGAACTAACTACCTCACTACCAGTTGCAATTATAATACCATCTAAACGATCATCTTCGCTTTTTATAATATATCCACCTTTTAAAACCTCTTTACTATTTGAACCAGGTAACTTTGGAACATTATTTTTAGTCAAAACTAAAGCAGATGGTTTTCGAGATTTTAAAATATACTCCCAACTTCCCATAACTTCATTAATATCAGCAGGTCTAAAAACAGTTAAATTAGGAATCATCCTTAAAGTATTTAATTGCTCACAACAAATCCTAGCTGGACCATCTTCACTATCATATAAAGAATCATGAGTAAAAATATATGTTACAGGCAAATTCATTAAAGCAGTCATTCTAACCCCAGATTTCAATTCATCCAAATAACATAACTTCGTACTTCCAAAAACCCTTAAACCACTTAAAGCTATACCATTTAAAATATTAGCCATAGCTCGATCCCGTACACCAAACATAATATTACGAACTAAAGGATTTTCCTTAGACTGAAAATCAGGATTACCAATAATAGTTTGAGTAGAAAAAGCCATACCAGCAGAACCACCCAAAAACAAAAAACTCTTATTAGCAATTAAATTCATAATCTTAGAATTAGTCTCCAACAAAGTCTCACGATAACCATCATTAATTTTATAATTAGCACTATCAAAAGCAATATCAGTTTTACCATTTTCTAATAAATCTAAAACCAAATTCATATTAAAACTCATTCTACCCTTAGCTTTATTATATTGATCTAACCATTTAGAATATTTTTTACTAGTCCGTTCTTTTATCTGATTTTGCACATGAATAAGACTATCTTTAGAAATTTCAAAAGGAGCTAAAAAAGAATTAAACTTTTTTCTAATATTTTCCGTATCATCAAAAGATAAAGGACCTTGATGTAAAATATTCTTACCAGCATTAAAAGAATCAATACCTATCTTATTCAAAAAAATAATTAAAGCAGGCTTACCACAATCACAAGCCTTATTCAAAATTCTAATCATTTCCCTTAAATTAGTTATATCCCTTAATATCTCAGCATAAAAACCCATTATAGAAAATTGCTTAACCAAAGCATCAGGTTTTAAACCTCGATATTGACCATCAGCAATAACTTGATTGTAATCATATAAAAAAACTAAATGATCAAGACCTTCCTCTACAGCAAAAGTAAAAGCTTCCATCGAAGAACCACTTATAAAATCAGCATCAGAGCAAAAACAAAAAGTATCATAAGTTAAAATATTTAACTTACTTTCCTCATTTTTAATTAAACTATTTAAATAACGTTTAGCAAGAGCCATACCAACAGCAATACCAACTCCATCACCAGCAAAAGAAGTTGAAGCATCAACACCAGGAGTTGTATAAACTTCAGGTAACCCAGGAGTAATACTTCCTAAACGTTTAAAATTCATCAAATCTTCTTTTTTAATATCATAACCAGCCATATATAACATTCCATAATATAATGGTGAAATTAAAGAAGAAGACAAAACAACTCGATCACGATTAAAAAAATTAGGATTAGAAGGATAAACATTCAAAATTTTAGTAAAAAGAATATACATAACTGGAGCCATATCCAAAGCAATACCAGGTGAACCACTTTTAGCCCGATTTATCATATCAACAGCCAACAACTTTAACTCATTAATAGCCCTTATATCATTATTCATTTATTAGCACCCTCTTTATTTTTCTACTTTAGTATATCAAAAATAAATTATTTAGTAAACAAAACTTTTTACTCATCTTTATCAAAAAGTTTAATCCAACCCATATTTAACCAAAACTTAACTTCATCATATGATGAAACTTCATTACTTGGCATATTCAAAATATATATTTTAATATTTTTATTATGAATTAAATTTAATATAACAACATAGGTAAGTTCTGCTATTGAACTTGCACCAATATAACCTTTAATTCCATTTTTTTCTTCATTCATTAGAAAATAAACATCAGTATTTTCTAATGCTGTATAAAAGTTTTTATAAATTTTTGGTAAAGTTTTTTCATATTCAGATGGTTCTGTATATTTAGGATAATCAAGAATTTCAT
>CANRHC010000033.1 GCA_947630305.1 uncultured Bacilli bacterium | reverse complement strand
TTTTTTTTGTTTCAATTTTTCCTTTCCAAAAACATCAAAAAAAGATGCTTTAAATTTTGCATCTTATAATAACAAAGTGTAAAGTAAATTTCTATTTTAATTTGCACATTTTTAACATTTTCTTATTACTTTATTTTTTTAATTTATAATTTTTTTACATTTTTGTGTGTTCTGGTAAACTTAAAGTAGACAACATGAGGGGGTATGTAGATGAAAGAAATTTCATATAATAAAAAAGGATACATTTGAAAGCCTTAAATCAGATGTATTCTCAAAAGTTTTAGGAAGCATCTGTAATTCAACCATGTTGAAATCAGATGCTTTTATTTTACTTTAAAAGATAATTCTTTCTTATTCATAATAATCACACCTTTCATTTTTTTATAAAAAATAAAAGGAAAACACCTGACTTTTTTCAAATGTATCTAATATTATTATAACAAACTACTTAATAAAATTTTATACTTAATTGCAATTAACTTCATATAAATAAATATTATCTAAATGATATAATTCTTTAAATGATACTTTTTTACTTTCATAATTACTTATATTTGTTAAAGAACCGATATAGTTAACATCTAGTTTACATATATCTTCTTTATTTAAATTAATATGTACTTGATCTTCATATGGATTTTCAAAACTAGTTTTTTCATTAGTTAATTTAATTTCTAAATGAGCATATCGATTATAAATATTTTCATTTTTTTTATCTTTATCTATTTTTGAATAAAAATTCATATTAGGATATAGATTAGTAGAATTAATTACTTTTAATCCATTTGCTAAAAAATAATTTGGTATTACAAAAGAATCTAACACTAACCAATTTTTATTTTTATTTTGATATTTTTGTAATTCTTTGGCTAAAGGTTTATCATAAATTCCATCAAAACCTTTCATTAAAGGATTAACATTTATTGTTGATATAATACTTATAAAGATTAAACTAATTATTAAACCTTTTTTGATTTGCCAAATTAAACATAAAGCTGGAATTAATGAAATACCAAAACTAATTAACCAAATTATATTACTTTGAAAAGCTTCATCTTTTATAAACTCTTTTGCTAATAAAGTTGTAATTAAACAACAAACTATAGTTAAAATTGAAAACAAAATCTTTTTTTTTTTAGTTTCTATAATTTTCTTATTACTTAATAAAATCAAGCAAAATAAACATAAATAAGAAATAATAACACTTAATCTACTACCTGGAACATTTGATAATAAAGTTATTTTGGCTAGAAAAACTGGCCATTTAAAAATTGTAAAAAGCGTAAAAATAATAATTAAATTAATTACTCCAATTAATAAATAATTATCTCGCCATTTTTTTCTTTCTTTAATTAAAACATAAATTCCTAAAATAATTACTAATGGAAAAAAAGAATAAAAAGTTGATGCTTCACAAGGATTACTCATCTTTAAATAAGGATAAAAAATGGAAAAAGGATAATATAATAAAACATTTGCTCCCTCATTACCTACAGCTAATCTTTGCCCTGGATAAATTGTATTACTTATGATTTTATAAGTATCATAACTTTTAGAAAAAAAGATAATTAAAAAAATGATAAATATACTTATAGGAATTAATAAATATTCTAAATCTTTAAATTTATTTTTTTTATGATAATCATATAAAATATAACCAGCAAGTAAAAGATAAAAATAACCTAAAGGCACTAACCAAGGTGGATATAAAGTAAAGAAAAAAATTTCAAAACCTAAAAATATTCCTAAAGAATACAATATTTTTTGATATTTTGCTTTAGTATATAACATTTTATGAAACATAATAATTGCCATATTAGCCCCTATTATCTGTTCAACTAAATACTGTGAATACCACCAAAAAATAGCTGGCGAAAAAGTAACTAAAATTGTCCCTAATAAGGAAATATCTCTTTTATCTTTAGTAAAAATTCTAAAAAATTCAAAAGTTACTAAAAATAAAATAATTAATCTACCCCACCAATAAAAAGCCATTCCATAATCTTTTTTTAAAAACATATATCCTATTAAAAAAGGTTTAGTAACAATCATTATACTTTTAACAGGTACTGGTAAAGTTGTAAACATATCTGTAGCACTAGCCCTTGCTAAATCATTAAAATAATTAAAATTATTTTTAAATTGAGATAAAACGTGAGATGAATTAACTAACCATTCATCACTTCTAATTGGTCTTATTTGACCAATTAAAGGATTTAAAGATGAAATAGGATAATTTGGTTCAATATATATATTCCACATTCCATAAGAACTTCCATTAAACTTTCCTAAAACTAAAATTAAAAAGATGAAAAATGCTAAAATAAAACGTTTTTTAAATAAAAATTTATATAATTTTTTGATAGGAAATAAAAAATGAGCTAAGAATAAAAAGATAATAAACCAGATAATTATAAATAAATATATATCTTTTTTTAAAACACAGATTGCTAAAAAATAACTACTAATTATAATTAATAATATTTTTATTAAAGTTTTTTTTAACATATAATTTTCACCTTATAAATTATTATGGCAATTTATTTAAAAACATGTATATTATTTAATTTTTAGCATAAAATAATAATGCAATGAGAAATTTCATTGCATTATAGTAGAAAAACACCAGATACTACCGGTGTTTTTTTACAGCTTCTAAATAGTTTATTTTATATCCTAAATTTTTAAATTTTTTTTCATATTCAGTTTCTATATTAAATATATCTTCTTTTGCTAAATCAAGAGATACTTTTTTAAATTCATAATTTTTAGAGCTTAATGTTTCTAGGCTATAAGCAAATAAATTAATATTATCGGTTTTTAAAATAATATGAGGTTCATTTTTAAAGATTTGATCATAAATATCTAAGAAATTGACAGATGTAAGTCTTCTTTTGGCATGTCTTTTTTTAGGCCATGGATCGGAAAAATTTAAATATATTGTATCTATTTCTTTGGCAAAATAATTATTTAAATTTTTGGCATCTAAACACATAAATACTATATTAGAAATTTTTAAATCATTAACTTTTTTTATTGCTCTATCTAAAACACTTTCATATTTTTCAATTCCAATAAAATTTATATTGGGAAAAGTCTTAGCCATATTAATTAAAAAATCACCTTTTCCACAACCAATTTCTAAACAAATAGGATTATTATTATGAAAATATTCTTGCCATTTATTTTGATTATTAGTTTGAATAAAATATTTAGAATTATTTAAAGTTTCTAAAGCATTTTTAACATTTCTTAAACGCATATAAATCACCTTTTTTATTATCTCATAATATTTTTAAAATGCAACTTTCTAGGTAAATAACATATACTAAATTAAAAGAGGAGGAATTAATCTTTATGAAAAAAGATCGAAATTCATTTTTTCAATCATCAAATTTTAATATGAGTGCAAGTTCTAGTCCGACATTGAATATGCCAATGCCTTATCAAAATACAATGCCAAATATGCAAATGCCTAATATTATGGCTAATTCTAGTTATTATCAATCTAATATGCCTTTAAATTATCCAGTGTATGCTGATATGGCTCCGGTAAATATGAATGAAATAGATGCACGAATGGCTAAATTGGAAAGAGCTATTAATAGATTAGAAGCAAGAATTAGTAAAATAGAAGGTACTAGTTTTAGTAATGATACTTATAATACTGACGGAAATATGTATATGGTTTAAGAAAAATTTACTTTATTAAAAGTAATTTTTTTTATAATTTTATTAATATAATTTTGGCTAAAAACTTTTATTAAAACTTTATTTTTATAAATTAAAATTATATATATTATAAATCCGATTAAACTTAAAATTGCAACATATAAAATACATGAAAATTTATTATTTAAATTATATGGAATAATTGTTTTTAAAAGTAAAACTATGGTGCTCATAATAATCGTTGGTAAAATTAGTTTAAAAAGGACTTTTTTTGTTTCTTGATATTTTAGGTTATGATCTTTTTTTAATTGTTTTAAAGCTAAATAAGTGCTTAAAAATAAACCAATTATAGATGATAAAAGAGCACCATAAAAAGGACTTATATTTAATTTATGAAATAATAGCATTAAGGGAATGTCAAGGATGGCATTAGTTAAATAACCTATAAATGTAGATATATAAACTGTTTTAAATTTATCTAAGCTTTGTAAAATTGTAAAAGAAACGGTGTTAAGATTGTAAAATAATGCTGTAAAGATTTCAATAGTTAACACTTTAGTACCTAATTGGTTATAACCATAGAAAATACTCCAGATGGCGTCTGATAAAATAGCTATTCCGATAACCATTGGAATACTTACAACTAAGATAATTTGGAGGGCTTTATTCACTCTTTGTTCGACAAGTTGCCATTTATTTAATGTAAATGCTTCGACAATATTGGGTATCAAGCTAACTGTCAAGCCAATGGCAATTGAGTTTACAATCATATTAATTTTATTAGCCCATGTTGCAATAGAGGTTGTAACAAATTCAGTGGTACTAGCATTATATCCTAAATAAGTCATAACTCTTGATATAAAAACCATATCAATAAAATTATAAATAGATATAACTACATCAATAATTATAAATGGTATAGAATATTTAATTATTTTTTTTATTATTATTTTGTTTAAAGAATTATCTTTAATAGGATAATCTAAATTTAATTCTTTTTGATGTTTTTTCATTTTAGAATGTAAATATATTTGGGCAGTTAAACCACCTATAAATGATGCAAAAACGGAAATTGCTATAGCAATAGTTATGGATAAATGAAAGACTTTTAAGGTTAGATAACTACCAATTAAAATAAATAATATTCTAACTAATTGTTCAATTATTTGACTATAACTTGATTCTTTAATAATATTATGGCCTTGTAAATATCCACGATTAATACTTAAAAAGGGAATTATTAAAAGAGCAAAAGATACTAATCTTATAACAAATGAAACATCATTAATGGTATTTCCACCTTTTAAATCACCAAGAATTAAAAGGGCTATTGGTTTAGCAAATAAAAATAGTAAAATAAATATAATAATCGAAATAATTATAATTATTTTTTTACCAAGTTCATAAGTCATCTTTTTGGCTTTTAAATTATTTAGGGTACTATATTCTTTAACTATTTTACTAATAGAAGTTGGTATTCCAGCAGTGCTAATACTTAAAAAAATAACATATATATTATAAGCATAAGCATATAAGGCACTTCCTTTTTCACCAATTAATTTATAAAAAGGTATTACATAAATCATACCTAATATTTTAGTTATAATTATGGCTAAAGTAGCTAGGATTGTACCTTCGATAAAAGAACTTTTATGTAAATGTTTAGTTTTTTTCACAATATATCACCATCGCTGAAAAGCAAAAAATTTGATCTTCACCTTGCATAGCAATTGCAACTTGATATTTAATATCAATAATGTCAGCATTTATTGTTTGTAAAAAACTATTAACTGTCATTTCTAAATCTTTTTCGTGGTTTTCATCAAAACATTTAACTTTCATTTTTATTCCTTCTTTTAAAATATCATAACAAATGAAAGTTGAAAAAAATGTCGAAAAAAAAATCTTTGCCAAGATTTTTTTATTTAATGATAATGTTAACAATTTTGTTAGGGATATAAATGAATTTAATGATTTCTTTACCATCGAGATATTTTTGAACGTTTTCAATGTTGATAACTTTTTGCTTTACACTATCTTCTTTTTCATCCGTATTTATTTTTACTTCGCCTCTTAATTTACCATTTATTTGAACACCAATAGTTATTTCGTTATCGATAGTTTTTTCTTCATCATAAGTTGGCCAAGATGATTCACAGATTGGTGAATATCCTATTTGTTCATTTAATTCTTCAGTAATATGTGGAGCATAAGGATTTAAAAGAGTTAATAAAAGGTGATAATCTTCTTTAGTTATTTCTTTTTCATCTTGATATGCATTTGCTAAAATCATTAATGTTGAAATAGCTGTATTATAACTTAAATTTAAAGTATCATTTGTAACTTTTTTAATACTTTTGTGGATAAGTGGTTCTAAAGACTTGGTATAACCTTTTTTATCAACTACTTTGTCTTTTAGACGAATTATTTTATCAATAAAACGTTTACAACCCTTTAATGATTCGGTACTCCATGGTACATCTGCTTGATAATCACCCATAAATACTTCATAAACTCTTAGAGTATCAGCACCATATTCATTTATAATATCATCTGGATTAATAACATTTCCTTTACTTTTACTCATTTTTTCATTATTTGAACCTAGCACCATTCCATGACTTACTCTAGTCCAAATCATTTCTTTATGAGGTACTAAACCAATGTTATATAGAAATTGAACCCAAAAACGAGCATAAAGTAGGTGTCTTGCTGTGTGTTCCATTCCCCCATTATACCAATCAACGTGATTCCAATATTTCATACTATCCATACTAGCAAATTCATTTGGATTGTTGGCATCCATAAATCTTAGAAAATACCAACTTGATCCAGCCCAGTTAGGCATTGTATCAGTTTCTCGTTTAGCAGGTTTGCCACATTTAGGACAAGTTGTATTTACCCAATCAGTAATTTTTGCTAAAGGACTTTCACCATCATCGGTTGGTTCATATTCTGCAACATCAGGAAGTAATAATGGTAAATCTTTTTCATCCATTGGTACCCAACCACAATCTTCACAATAAATCATTGGAATTGGCTCGCCCCAAAATCTTTGTCTTGAAAAAATCCAATCACGCATTTTGTAGTTATTAACTACTCTGGCAATACCTTCATTAACTAGTTTTTCGGTAATTTGTTTTTTGGCTTCTTCAACTGTTAAGCCGGTAAATTCAGCACTGTTGATAAGTTTAGCTCCAACTCCTAAATAATCTTGTTTTTCATAGGCTTCTTTAGTCGTGTCTTTGCCATCAATTACTTGTTTCATTTTTAAATTATGAGCAATTGCATATTCAAAATCTCTTTGATCATGACTTGGAACAGCCATTACGGCTCCAGTTCCATACTCACCTAAAACAAAATCGCCTAAAAAGATGGGAACTTCTTCTTTAGTAATAGGATGAATTGCTTTAACACCTTTTATTTCACAACCAGTTTTACCTTTATTTAATTCAGTTCGATCCATATTTGATTTCTTTTTAGTTTCTTCAATATAATTTAATACTTCTTCTTTATTATCAATACGTGGCATTAATTCTTGAATTAATTTACCATCTGGAGCTATTACAAAAAAGGTAATTCCGTAAATTGTTTCAATACAAGTTGTAAAAATACTAAATTTTCCTCCACCAACTATGTCAATGTCAACTTCTACTCCAACTGATTTACCAATCCAATTTATTTGACCTAATTTAACTTTTTTAGCAAAGTTTGTATCATCTAAACCTTTTAATAAATCTTCAGCATAACTAGCCATTTTAAGCATCCATTGTGATTTTTCTTTTTGAATAACAGTTGTTCCACAACGTTCACAAACACCACCAGCAGAATCTTCATTAGAAAGAACTGTTTTACAATTTGAACACCAATTTACTGGAACTGTTGCTTTATAAGCCATATTATGTTTATAAAATTGTAAAAATTGCCATTGAGTCCATTTGTAATATTGTGGATCAGTTGTAGAAAATTCTCTTGTCCAATCAAAAGAAAAACCTAAATTTTTCATCTGACTTTTAAATGTTTTAATATTTTCTTTAACTGCTTGTTTAGGATGGATATGATTTTTAATTGCATATGTTTCAGCTGGGGCACCAAAAGCATCCCAACCCATTGGATATAAAACATTATAACCTTGTAATCTTTTCATTCTTGCAATGGCATCTTGAGCTGTATAACTCCTTACGTGACCTACGTGAAGTCCACTTCCTGATGGATATGGAAATTCTACCAAAACATAAAATGGTGGTTTAGAATCATTATTTTTTACTTCAAAAGTATGGTGTTCATCCCAATAATTTTGCCATTTCTTTTCAATTTCTAAAATATTCATTTAACATCTTCCTTTCGATAACCTTTATTGACTAAAAATCTTCCATATATTTCATATAAGGAATATATGAGGGCAAAAACTAATACAAAACCTATCATAAATTGCCATATAAAACTAATTTTTAACATTGTAATAAATGTTGTAACTAATGATATAATAAAAGCGTTTATTAAACTAATAGTTAAAACCATTTTACGGGCTTTAATTTTTTTAGGACTTAGTTTAAATCTTATTACTAAATAATCAACTAATTCTAATTTTTTACCTTTTTTAATTTTCTTTATATAACTTAAATAATTAATAATATAGACTAGTAAAAAAACAATTAGAAAAAATAATAAATCATATACCATTATTACCTCCCATAATAACAAAAGATGATACCAAAGGAGTCTATTATAGACGGTACCATCCTAATATTTACTTTAATTTGATAAAGGATATTCTCCTATAAGCATCCAAAAGCAAGTTCATAAATTTCTTTTATTTGCTCACACCAACACAAACTCTCTTGAAAAAGAATTATTTATTACTACTCTTTTTTCATCGCTTTATAGTATTATATGAAAAATATTAAAAATTTTCAAGTTTTTTTATTCGCTTCGAAGAGCTTCAACTGGATCTTTTTTAGATGCTGTTCTTGCTGGAATTAAACCACCTATTAAAGTTAAGATAATAGATAAAATAACTAAAATAAGGGCATTATGGATATTTAAAGAGGCTGATAATGGAATATTACCTATATAATGATGAAGAATATTATTAATTATTGGAATTAAAGTATAAGTTATACCTATTCCAAATAAACCAGATAATAAACCAATAATAAAGGTTTCAGCATTAAAGATTGAAGAGATGTTACCTTTTGATGCTCCAATGGCTCTTAAAATACCTATTTCTTTTGTTCTTTCATAAACAGATATATATGTTATTACTCCAATCATTATACTAGAAACAACAAGTGATATAGAAACAAAAGCAATTAAAACATAACTTACAGCATTAACAATTGTTTTAACTGATGACATTAAAATACCGGTTGTATCAGAATATTTAATTTGTTTTTCTTCATTTACACTTTCATTATACTTATCAATAACGGATAAAAAATGTTCTTTACCATCAAAACTATTAAAGTAAAAGGAAATATACGTTGGTTCTTCTTTATCTTGATAACCTAATAAAATTAAATTAGATTTTAAAGTAGTTTCATTAGGATTCATCATTGCATTTACTAATCTAGTTAATTCTTCTTCATCAAAATTTAATGTAAATGCTGAAGATATTTTATCTTGATCAATATTAAATGATGAAGCAAAAGCATTAGAGATATTTTGAGTTAATTCACCAACTTTAGTTAAGACATTCTTTTTTATTTGAGCTTCAGTCATGGCACTACTGATTTTTTCAGTTGTTCCTATTATAGTTGCACTTTCTAAATAGGATTTGGTAACACTTTCTTGTATTTCAGCGATTAAAGGTGCTCTAGGATTTTTTTCATCAACTTTATAATTAGGATTTATTTTAGTAATATATGTATTATATCCTGTAATATAAGCCTGCAATAATCCTTTTAATAATCCACTATAAGTTGTTTTTAAACTATCTTTAGGGATTATGTATTTATTTTCTAATTCTTGTAATAAATTATCAACTTGAGGTGTATTTAAATAATTTTTAACAATATTATCTATATCATTTTGAGATATTTCCTTTTTAATATTTGCAAAAATATCATTAGCAAATTTAGTTAAATTATTAGAAAAAGCATCTTTAGCAGGAGTTATATCAGTTGTAATAGAATTACTTATATCGCTCATATATTTTTGAGTTTGTTCTTCTAAATTATTTTGATCAATATTAATATTAAAAGCACTTTGTAATTTTTCATTATCAACTTTAACTAAATCAGCAAATTCTAAATTAAAATCACTATTTTTACTTTCAAAACTAGCTCCAGAAAAGATATTTAAATCACTATTTTCTAATTGTTTTTTTACGGCATCAGTATTTTTAGCATAATTGATGATGTAATCAATTAAATCTGAGGTATAAGCTACTCCAGGATTTAAAGCCATAGATGATGTGCCTTGTTTGGGGCTTACAACTCCCACAATTTTTAATTTAAGAGCTTTATTATATAAATCATTCATAAAATCATTATCTTCGCTCATATCTTCATAAACATTATATTTAGAATTATATTGATATGTATCTGAAGACATTATTAATCTTAAATCAACATTCATTAAATCTTCATAAGTAAGAGTCATTGGTTCATTATTTATATTTATATCCTCTCCACTCATAATACTGGTTATCATTTTAGTAAGTTCATTGGTATCTCTAAGTCCTAATGAATAAACTAATAAATCAGAAATAGTATTTGGCTCAGATAAAACAATTATCATTTCGTCATAGTTTTCAGGCCATTTTCCGCTTAATAATTCATAATCTTTTTTTAGTTCTTCACGATTATCAACCATTTGGTTAAAAATTGATGTCATAGAAGAGTAAGAATTCATAAGACTACTATCCCCCATCATACTGCTAAATAAATTACTAGGATTTATTCTGGCTAATTTATTTGTAGCATCAATGGTATAAATATTGGGATCTATACTATAAGTGTATTCTATATTATTTAAATCATTTTTTAATTGATCATAATTTTCTTCGATATATTTTTTTAAACTTTTTAAATCATTGGTACTTATACTAGAAAACATTGAAGATATATATTGTTGTTCAACAACTTCATTTGAATTAGAACTTTCATTATTGCCACTTCTCATAGATAATAAAATACTTGTTAAATCTGCTGATTCTTGGCTAATCATTAGAGGATATGAAGTTAAGGTATCTTCTTGAATTTTATCAACATAATTTTGAAAACCAGTTGAAACGGCTAAAATTAAGGCAATACCAATAATTCCTATGGAACCGGCAACTGACACCAAAATAGTTCGAGCTTTTTTAGTCATTAAGTTATTAAATGATAAAGATAAAGCAGTTAAAAATGACATTTTGGTTTTTTTAGTTTTATTTAAATTTTCTTCTTTATTTTCTAAGGTATTTTCTTTACCATCATAAGGATTAGAATCTTTGGTTATTTTTCCATCTTTAATGTTGATAATTCGACTAGAATATTTTTCAGCTAAATCAGGATTATGAGTGACCATTATTACTAATTTATTTTTAGATATTTTTTTTAATAATTCCATTATTTGAATAGATGTATCGGAATCTAAGGCTCCTGTTGGTTCATCTGCTAAAATAATTTCTGGATCATTAATTAGGGCTCTAGCAATAGCTACTCTTTGCATTTGACCACCTGATAATTGATTTGGTCTTTTATTAATATGTTTTTGTAATCCTACTTCTTCTAAAGCTTTAATTGCCCTATTTCGTCGTTCTTTTTTGGATATACCAGATAAAGTTAAGGCTAATTCAACATTTTTTAAAACAGATTGATGAGTAATTAAATTATAACTTTGAAAAATAAAACCTACGCGATGATTACGATAAGAATCCCAATCCCGATCTTTAAATTTTTTGGTACTTATTTCATTAACAATAAGGTCACCAGATGTATATTCATCTAACCCACCAATAATATTTAAAAAGGTAGTTTTGCCAGAACCAGAAGGGCCTAAAATAGATGCGAATTCATGCTTTCTAAAATTAACACTTACATTGTCTAAAGCCTTTTGAACATAGCCATCAGTTTTGTATATTTTACAAATTTTTTTAATTTCAATCATTTTTTCGCCTCAATTTAAACTTTTTTATAATTATATAATTATTATTAATAAAAAGAACTTATCTTTGACAAGCCCTTATACTAACTCTAATTTAACTTGCAAAGCATCGTCTCCGATACGTTCAGTTAATTTAATTATTTTGGTATAACCTCCATTACGAGATTCATATTTTTTTGCTAAATCATTGAATACTTTTTTTACTACTTCATTGTCATTATTTACAAAAGCAAGTGCTTTACGACGTGAAACTAAAGTTCCTCTTTTACCATAAGTAATAAGTTTATCAACAAATTTTCGAACTTCTTTAGCACGAGCTTCAGTAGTAATAACACTGCCGTTTAAAATGACAGTTTTAGTAAGTCCTGCAAGTATACTTCTTCTTTGACGTGATTCCCTTCCTAATTTACGATAAGCCATTTTAATTTACCTCCTTAATCGCGGAACTTAAGTCCCATTTCTTCTACTTTATCTAATACTTCTTTAAGTGATTTTTTACCTAAATTACGTATTTTATTAACTTCATTTTCTTTCTTATTAATTAAATCTTGAACGGTATGAATACCAGCTCTTTTTAAACAATTATAAGCTCTAACTGAGAATTCAATTTCTTCAATAGGAGTTTCAAGGGTCTTAGTAATTGTATCAACTTGTTTTTCAGCCATAATACCAGCTACATCACTAATTGAATTTATATCAGCTATAATATTAAAATGTTCAATTAAAATTTTACTTGCTAAAGCCATACATTCTTCAGGAGTAATACTTCCATTAGTTGTAACTTCCATAATTAATTTATCAAAGTTTTCATCATGTCCAACTCTAGCACCTTCTACTTCATAGAATACTTTTTCAACTGGACTATATAGTGAATCAATAGCAATAACACTTAATTTATTATCACCATATAATTTTTGATTTTCTTTAGAATCAACATAACCATGACCATTATTACATGTAATTTCAATATCGATTTTTCCACCTTCAACTAAATTACAAATCACTAAATCAGGATTAATAATTTCAATATCAGGATCATGTTCAATCATACCAGCTGTAACAGGACCTGGTTTATTAGCACTTAAGTGCATTGTATGTTCTTCTTCAGAATGATTTTTTAATACTAAACTTTTAAAATTTAAAACAATTGTTGTAACGTCTTCATAAACTCCATCAATTTTTTGGAATTCATGTAAAACACCATCAATCTTAATAGTTGTAACTGCACATCCAGGCATGCTTGATAACATTACACGGCGAAGTGCTGTTCCAAGTGTATCACCAAAACCTCTAGCAAGTGGTTCTAGTTCGAATTTGCCAAAATGGTTACTTTCTTGATATTCAGTAATTTTGTACTCTGGTTTTTCAAATTTAATCATTAATAATTCCCCTCTCTTGATTAATTTCTAGGTCTTTTTGGTGGACGACAACCATTATGTGGAACTGGTGTTTCATCAGCTATACTAGTTACTTCAAGACCAATAGCTTGTAATGAACGAATAGCATTTTCACGACCTGCTCCTAAACCTTTAGTTAAAACCTCAACTTTTTTAACTCCACTTTCCATTGCTGATTTACCAGCAGCTTCAGCAGCTAATCCGGCAGCATATGGAGTTTTCTTCTTTGAACCTTTATATCCAACTGTTCCAGCAGATGCCCACGCAATTAAATTTCCTTCTTTATCAGTAATTGTAACAATTGTATTATTATAATTTGATTTAATATGAACAACAGCTTCAGGGATATTCTTCTTAACTTTTCTTTTTCTTCTATTATATGCCATAAATTATTTACCTCCTATTTACCTGCTTTCTTTTTATTAGCTACTACTTTACCCTTACCTTTACGAGTATGAGCATTACGATTAGTTCTTTGTCCTCTAACCGGAAGTCCTTTTTTATGACGAACTCCTTGATAGCAGTTAATTTCCATCTTTCC
>CANRHC010000032.1 GCA_947630305.1 uncultured Bacilli bacterium | reverse complement strand
GGAACAAACAACTATTAAATTAGAAGATTTAAAACTTTACATTAAGAAGTATATTGATTTTTAAAATTTATTGAAATATAAGTTGATATTTGTTAAAATACTTTTAGAATAGAGTGATTAAAATATGGATGAAAAAAAATTAAATAGAAACATGTATTTTACCGTTGTTTGTTCTTTAGTTATCTTAATTGCTATAGCTTTTAGTGGTACTTATTCTTTTTTTGTAGCGACAATAAAAGATGATGGTGAAAGTCGTACTACAAGTCTGCAAGCTGGTAGTATAGCTAATGTGACTATTACTGGTGATTCATTAATTGAACCAATTACAAATATGATTCCCGATGATCGTTATCAAAGAACTTTTAAAATTACAAATAATAGTGATTCTGATGCCGAAAATATTACATTAGTTTGGAAAAATGTTGTTAATGAATTTGTTAATAAAGATGATTTAATTATTATTTTAAAAAATACTACAACAAATGAAGAATTAATTAGGGAATCTGCTAATGTTGCTTTTCCAAGTGTTGATGATGAAGTTTTAATTTCAGGAATTGATTTAGATGGTGGGGCTTCTAATGATTTTGAAATAACAATTTATTATGTAAATGATCCAGATAATAATCAAATGATTGATGAAAATGGTGCACCAATTGATATGGATAGGGCTTTTGGTGGCGAGATTCAAGTTAAATTAGAATAATTTTAGAAGGGTATAAAGGTGAAATAATGAATGCAATAAGTGTGGGGAAAATTGCTTATGATATTACTATTCCAGTTTCCAGTTTTCCAGAAGAAAATTCCAAAATTTTGTTAAATGAGCGAATGGAGTATAGTGGAGGTTCAGCTTGTAACGTTGCTTTTTTATTAAAAAAATGGAATTGTGAAACTTTTTTTTCAGGTGTAATTGGGTATGATGATTACGGTACATCTATTAAAAAAGAATTAGAAAATGAAAATGTATATACAAATTATTTGGAAACAAATTATGATAAGCATACTACAACTAATATTATTATTGTTAATAAATCATCTACTACAAGAACAATTTTAGCTGTTGAACCAGAAATAAATCATATTAAAAAAAATGAATATCAAGAAAAATATGATCTTATTTATTCTGATGGTTATGAGTATTCATCAACAATGATTTTATATAATCAAAATCCTGGAGCAATAAGTCTTTTAGGTGCAAGTATAAATAATGGTAGTGATGAAAAAGAAATTATGGCTCTTGCTAAAAGTGCTAAATATATTACTTTTTCCATAGATTTTGCTGAAAAACAAACTAAGTTAAAAGCTGATTTTAATAATCCTCAAACATTATTAAATATTTATAAAGAATTAAAAAATAAATTTCCTAATGCAAATATAATTGTTACTTTAAAGAATATGGGAGCAATGTATCAGTATAATAATGAAGTAAAAGTAATGCCTACTATTTCAGTTAAAGAAGTGGATCGTACTGGTTCTGGTGATATTTTTGATGGAGCTTTATTATATGCTTTAGGAAAAAAATATGATATTGAAAAAGCTATCAGAGTTGCTAATATTGCTGCTGGATTATCAACTACTAAATATGGAGTAAAAGATTCTATCCCATTATTATCTGAAGTTATAAATTATTATGAAGAACGTTTTGGACCTTTAGAACCTCAAAATAACGTTTCTGCTCCTATAAATAATGATGTAGCAAATCAAAATCCATAATGTTTGTTTTAAATCGTTATCCTAAATTAGATTTACATGGTGAATATGCTGTTACTGCTTATAGTGTTGTTCATTCATTTTTAATTGATAATATTAAATTAAAAAATAAATATGTTGTATTAATCCATGGTAAAGGAACTGGTAAGTTAAAAAATGAGGTTCATCAAATTTTACAAAAAGAAAAATTTGTTAAAAGATATGAATTAGATCCTTTTAATTTAGGCCAAACTATTGTTGAATTAGATGTTAGATAACATCTCTTTTTTTATATACTAAATAATGATATTTGAATGGAGAATGTATATGTATGATGTAGTAATAGTTGGAGCAAGACCAGCAGGTTTATTTACAGCTTATGAATTAATTGAAAATAAACCAAATTTAAAAGTTTTATTATTAGATAAAGGAAGATTTGCTGATAAAAGAGTATGTCCGATGAATAAAACTAAAATATGTTCTAATTGTAATCCTTGTCAAATATCAGGTTTTGGAGGTGCAGGAATTTTTTCTGATGGTAAATTAAATTTTATTCCTAAACTTGGTAAAACTGATCTATTTAAATATTTACCAATTAATGATGCTTATGATTTAATTTATGATACAGAAAAAATATTTAATAAATTTAAAATGGATTCTAAAGTATATCCAACAAATATGGATGAAACTAAAAAAATAGAAGAAAAGATTGCGCGAGTTGGGCTAATTTATTAGTAATTAAACAAAAACATTTAGGAAGTGATAAATTACCTAATTATATTAATGAATTTACTAAATATTTAGCTAGTAAAAAGGTTGTTTTAAAAGATAATACAGAAGTTGCTGAAAAAAATAATATTCCTTATGTTTCTAAAAGTATTGAGATAGGTGTTAGAGTAGAAGTTAGAAAAGAAATTCTTGATCCAATTACTGATGTTATATATGATCCAACAATATTTATTAAAACACCAATTTATAATGATGAAATAAGAACTTTTTGTACTAATCCTGGCGGTTTTGTTGCTAAAGAAAATTATAATGGTTATATTTGTGTTAATGGTCATGCCTTAAAAGATATTAAATCTAAAAATTCTAATTTTGCTTTTATTTCTAAAGTTAATTTAACCGAACCAATTACTAATACCCGTGAATATGGTGAAAGTATTGCTAAAATAGCTAATACTTTAGGTGATGGAAAACCAATTTTACAAAGTTTACAAGATTTAAAAAGAGATAGAAGAAGTACAATGAATCGAATTAATAAAGGTTTTATTGAACCAACCCTAAAAGATGTTGTAGCAGGTGATTTAGCTTTAGTTTTACCACATCGTATCTTAAAAAATATTTTAGAAGGTTTAGAAATTTTAATAAAATAATTCCAGGAGTTAATAATGGGGAAACTTTATTATATGGTCCTGAAATAAAATTTTTTAGTAATGAAATTGAAACAAATAATAATATGAAAGTTGCTAATGAAAATATTTATTTTGTAGGTGATGGAGCTGGAAAAGCTGGAAATATTGTCAGTGCTGTTGCAACTGGTTTAATTGCGGCACGAGATATTTTAAAAAAGTAAAAAATGCCCTATTGTAGAAAAGTTGAATAAATTATATAATGACGTTAAGAAAGTTGAGGTGTTAAAAATGAAGCCATTTATAAAATGGGCAGGTGGTAAAGAAAAAGAATTGCCGATAATATTAGAAAATTTACCTCAAAAATTTGAACGCTTTATTGAGCCTTTTTGTAAGTGGTGGAGCAGTATATTTTGCCTTAAACAAATCTAATTCTATTATAAATGATAAATCTGATGAATTAATTAATTTATATAATTTTATTAAAATTGGAAATGAAGAATTTTTATCAAAACTTAATGAATTATTTCATAATTGGTCTTTGCTAGAAAAAGTAATAGAAAATAATAGAAAAGAATTACTAAACTTGTATAAAAATTATTGTAATGAAATAGTTGAAGATAACAATTTAAAAATAAAATATAATGATAAAATTTGTGAATTTGTAATATCTCATTCAGAAGAATTTAATGGAGTTTTAACTAATCATTTTAATATAAAAATTGATAATTTTATACATGAAATTCAAAAAAATTTATTATCAAAAATAAAACGTATGTGTAAAATATCTAAAAATAAAGGAAATCTTACAGATAGTAATATACTTGAAAATATGGAAGCATCGTTAAAAAGTGCATTTTAGATATTTATATAATAATAGAAGTGAACTAGGTATATCACAAGAATTTGCTTTGGCAGTGTTCTATTTTATAAGAGAATATTGTTATGACTCAATGTTTAGATATAATAAACAAGGAACAATATTTTTCAGAAGAAGAGTTATTTATTGGTTATAATTATTGGAATTTTGTATGTAATGATGATGAGGGATTTAATATTGTATTTAAGCAATATAAAATCAGTTGTCAATATATTAAAGACTCGTTAGAGAAAATTAAACAACTTTATTTTTCTGATATAAATAAAGACTAGTTTTAATATGACTTAGATATAGGCTTATTTTTTTAAAATTCATAGTTGACTATCCAAGGTTTTTATAGTAAAATTTACTTGTGACCTTGGTAATGGAGTGATACTCAAGAGGCTGAAGAGGCGCCCCTGCTAAGGGTGTAGGTCGGGCAACTGGCGCGAGAGTTCAAATCTCTCTCACTCCGCCATATAGGTCTCCTTAGCTCAGTTGGTAGAGCAACTGACTCTTAATCAGTGGGTCTGGGGTTCGAGCCCCCAAGGGGACACCAATAGGTTTTAAACTCTTTGTTAAAAGGGTTTTTATTTTGCTTTGATGTAAGATTTTAAAAATTTTACTAGATATTTATCATACTTTCTAAAAACATATAAAAAGATGCTTTAATTTTTGCAATTTATATAGTATTTAGGAAATTTTAGAAGCCCTAAGTCAATTATTCCTAGCTCTTTTAAAGGGTTAGGTTTTTTGATCTGTAAAATTGTTTAAATCTATTAATGCGACTTAGATAATTAGAAATCGTTCTTTTTGAACAATTTCTTAACATTAATAAATCTTTGACTTTTTGTAAGTCTTCAGTCATAAAAAACCTTCTTTCTATAATTTGTTTTGAAACGTCATATATCAAGTGCTTTTTTGTAATAAAGTTTAAAAAATTAAGACTTTTCGTTAGAAATTTGTTACAATATAGATATAGAAAAGAGGAAATATGGAAGAGTATATTGAACAAGTAAGAATAAAAGGGATGGCTATGGTTGATTATGATACTATATCTAAAGAAGATTTGAGTAATTTTAAATGGTTTGTAATTAATTATCAAAATCAAAAAAAAGTAATCATAACCTCTAAGGCTATACATACTAATGACATTTCCTTAAAACAATTAGATCGTGATGGTAAAGTTGCTTTTTTAGAAAAAGATTATGCTAAATGTTTAGAATTATATCAACAACTTTTATTATTTGATAAATCTGCTAGAGTATTTAAAAGAATAGGTATGTGTTATTACCATTTAAATAAATATAAATTTGCTTTAGATTATTTAAAAGTTGCTGATAGTTTAGAAAAAAATTTTGAATTAGATTCTTTTATTAAAAATATTGAAATGGATATGTTACAAAGAAAGATTAGAAAAACTGCTTTAAAGTTTAATATTAATGATATAGATAATATTGAAGAAATTATTAACTTATATCAAAATAATGTTGATTTTGAAACTATTTTTACAAAATTTAAGATGAATGATGATCAAAGAAGTTTATTATATATTGCTTTTGCTAGGGAATATTATCATTTAAATTTAAATATGTTGGGTGATAAATATCTTAATTTAGCCGAAAAGCAATTAAATAAAAGTAAATTTACAAATTTATTAATTGATGAAGTAAGAAGAAATAAATTATTTTATCAATATAAAGATGTTCCTGTTTTATTAACTAGAAAAATTAATAAATAATTTGTGAAAGGAATTGGTGAAATTGAAAAAATATTTTTTATCTGCAATTTTATTTATAGCTTTAGTTATTTTAACCTATATTTTTGTTTTAAAAGGTTGTGATTTTAATTTAATTATTACTTCAATTAAAAATACCAATTCCTTTTTTCTTTTTTTGACTTTTTTATGTGTTTTTGGTTATGTCTTTTTTGGTAGTTTATTTTTAAAAAGAATTTTAGCCTATTTTGGTTATAAAGTGAGTTTTTATCATACTTTTGGTTATATTTTTACGGAAATTTATTTTTCAGCTATCACACCTAGTAATATGGGTGGTCAGCCTGTGCAAATGTTAGAAATGAAAAAAGATAAAATAAATTATGAGTCTAGTAGTGTATTAGTTTTATTTAATACTATGATGAATCGTATTGTCTTAATTTTAATTGCTACTATTTTTTTCTTGTTTTTTAATAAAAAAATATTTAATATTAATTCTTTTTATAATTGGGTAGTTATTTTAGGTTACATTACAACTATTTTAGTTATTTTATTATTTGCTTCTTTAATTTATTCAAAGAAAATTGCTAATTTATTATTAAAAATATGTAAATTTATAATTAATCATTTAAAATTTATTAAAAATAAAGAAAAAATTATTAATAAATTAGAAGAATCAATTAAAGAATATCATTTATGTTCAAAAATAACGAAGGAAAATCCTAAATTAGTTATAGAATCTTTTTTGATTTTATTAATGCAAAGAATATCATTGTTACTAGCAAGTTTTATGGTTTATAAAGCTTTTGGTCTTAATGAGTATAGTCTACTATTGGTTATGGCTTATCAAGTATGTGTAACATTAGGTTCTGATTTGATGCCAACTCCGGGTGGTGTGATGATTAATGAAGGTTTATTACTTGCAGTAAATAATATGCTTTATGGTAATGATTTAGCTTTATCAGGAATGTTATTATTAAGAAGTTTTAATTTTTATTTTTTAGTAATTATAAGTGCTTTATTATATTTTGTATTTCATTATCTTAAAAGAAAAGAAGCTACTTTTTTTGCCGATTAATTCCAATCATTGAACCTAAAATACTTGATAAAATTAAAGTTAAATAATAGATAATTCTTTCAATCGAAAAATTTGATTTATAAAATATTAAATTAATAAATAATAATATTAATATTAATGATAGACCAATTTTTAAACCTTCTATATATCCTTTTTTATCTGCTAATTTTCCATATTTATAACCAATTATTAAAAAGATTATAATCATTAAAATTATAAATAATATACTGGTAGTATTAAAACTCATAAGACCTCCTAAATTTAATAATGAAAATAATAAACATATTAATAAAATTGATAAAATAAAAATAATAATAGTTTTACTATATTTTTTTAATGTTTTCAAAATAATCACCTATTAATATTTATGTTGATGTTTAAAAAAATAGAATATTTAACATAATAAGAATAGGTGAGTTTATGAATGAATTAATTAGTGTAGTATTAAGAACATTATTTTTTTATTTTTTTATTATTGTTTTATATCGTATTATGGGTAAAAGAGAGATTGGTCAATTAGGAATTATTGATTTAATCATTTCAATTTTAATGGCTGAATTGGTGGCAATTTCAATTGAAGATGTTGAAAAATCTTTATGGGTTACTATTTTACCTTTATCATTATTAACAGTTTTAGAAATTCTTTTGGCTTTTATTTCAATTAAATCACGATGGTTTAGATCTTTATTTGGCGGTAAAACATCTTTAATTATTTGTGAAGGTAAAGTAAATTATAAAGAGATGATTAAACAAAGATATAGTATGGATGATTTATTAATTAGTTTAAGACAAAAAGAAATTAAAGATATTGAAGAAGTAGAATATGCTTTTTTAGAACCAAATGGTAAATTATCAATTTTTAAATATAATTTTTTTCATACTAATACTACTTATCCTATGCCTTTAATATTAGATGGTTCAATAAATAAAAAAACTTTAGAATATTTAGGTCATGATGAAGATTGGCTTAAAAATAAATTAGCCTATAAGCATTTATCTATATCCGAAATTTTTTATGCCTTTTATAAAAAAAATAAAATTTATATTATTACTAATGCTGAATTATAATTCGACATTTTTTTTCTATTTTGTGTGTTATAACTTTGATGTGATATTTATGAAAAAGAAATTATATTCAATTTTTTTAGCTTTATTATTAGGTGGTATAATGGCTTTTATTACAATTAAAAAATTTAGTTTTGCCAGTAAAACTTATACAGTTTCTATCTATCAATTAGGAGTTTATAAAAATTATGATAATGCCCTAAGTAAAGCTTTAAATGCTAAAGGAGCTATTATTGTTTCTAAAGATGATACATATCAAGTTATTGGAGCTATTGCTAGTTCAACATCTTCTAAAAATAAATTAGAAAATTTGTTAAAAGAAGAAGAATTAAATTATTATGAAAAAATGATTACTTTAGATGAAGAAAGTAAAAAAACTATTGATGAATATGAATTATTAATTAATAAAACTGATGATTTAGAAGTTTTAAAAAAATTGAATGAACAATTATTATTAAATATTTCAGAGAGGATGAATTAAATGAATGATTTACCAAAAGATGAATTACCAAGAGAAAAAGCTTTAAAGTATGGATTTAAATCTTTAAGTGATGCTGAGTTATTAGCTATTTTACTTAGGACTGGTACAAAGGATTTAAATGTTAAACAATTAGCTTTAAAAATATTAAATGAGATGAATAGTTTAAATGGTTTACAAAATAGTAGAATATCAAAATTAGCAAGTATTAAAGGAGTTGGTAGTGTTAAAGCAATTACAATATTAGCTTCTTTAGAACTTGGTAAAAGACTTAATAAAGAAAATGATTTTAAACCAATTAAAATAAGAGATACTAAAGATGTTTACGAAGCTTTTAAAGAAGAATTAGAAAATGAAAGTCAAGAAAAATTAATGGCTGTTTTTCTAAATAATCAGAATTTGGTATTAGCTAATAAAATATTATTTGTTGGAATATCTAATCAAAGTTTAATTGAACCAAAAACTATTTTTAAAGAAGCAATGTTATATAATGCTTCTAGAATAATTATTTTACATAATCATCCAAGTGGTAATCCAAGTCCAAGTAAAGAAGATTATATTGTAACTAATCAAATTAAAGATGTAGGTGATTTATTAAATATTAAATTAATTGATCATTTAATTATTGGCAAAGATAAATATTTTAGTTTTTATGATTATCTTAAAGGTGGTGTAATTTGTGAATAAAAAAATGATTTTAATAATTTTTATTTTTTTAGTTGTTTATTTTTTAAAAGAACCTTTTATATCATTATTATTTAAAAATGATTTTAATTTAAAAGATAATATTTGTAATTATGATGAAGAATTTATAAAATTAAAAGATGAATATGATAAAGTTTTACAGTATCAAAGTAAAGTAGAAGAAAATATAATTAGTAAAGTTATTTTTAATGATCCTTTAGAATTTTTTGAAATTGCTACAATAATTAAAGGTAAGACTGAAAATGTTAGTGTAGGTGATTTAGTTATTAATGAATTTGGTTTAGTAGGTGTAATTAGTAAAGTAGATAATCATACTTCAAAAGTTTTTTTATTGCCAAATAAAAATACCCATATTGCGGTGCATATTGGTGAGGTTGATGGTCTTCTTACTAGTGAAAATGGCAATTTAATTGTTAAAAATTTAACTCGTAATAATAATATTCTAGTAGGTAGTGAAGTTACTGTTTCCAATTATAGTTTACTTGAAAGTGGTTTATTAGTAGGTCATGTAAAAGAAATTAAAAATGATGAAGAAAATTTAAGTTATAGTTTATTAATCACACCAGCTGTTGATTTTAATAATTTAAATTACGTTACAATTAGAAAGAATGATAATTATGAATAGTCTTTTTGTTTATTTACCTTTTAATTTTTTCCTTGAAGACGATACTTATCCTTATTTAATTGGAATCGCTCTTATTTTTGATTTTTTTATTTATGATACATATTTTTTAAATGTTATTTTCTTTTCTATTTTATATTATTTAAATAAAAAAATTAAACTTAAACGTAATTTTATAATATACATAATTAGAAATTTACTAAATTTAATAATTGCTTTTATTTTTTATAGTATTTTAAATAATATAATTTTAGCAAATAATAAATTTGTTCTTGCTTGTATCACAAATATTATTTGTTCTATTATTTTCTTTTTCTTTCATCATAAAACTTTAGTCATAAATTAATTTTATCAAGCATATTATTGGATAGGTTAGAAATGGAGGATATATGGATGAAATTGCTTTGATAAATAAAAGACATCAAGAAAGAAAAATGAAACCTAAAGATGATAAAAAAGTTAGTAAAATATTTTCCAAAATTTTATTAAGTATAATTTTTATTTTGATTAGTTGTATTTATATTCATCTTGATCAAAATAATTTGGAAAGTTACAAAAAACTTATCTTTATGGATAATATAACATTTACTAAAATTAATGAAGTTTATCATCGTTTTTTTGGTTCATTATTTCCAAGTATTGTTAATAATGAAGAATCTCTTTTAGCAAATAATGAAGTTAATTTAAATGAAGTTACTCCTTATAATGATGGCTATAAAATTAAGACTAATAAAAATAATCCTATAAGTGTTATTACTAGTGGAATAATTGTTTATTTAGATGATAAAGAAGGATATGGAAAAACAGCAATTATTCAAGGAATAGATGGATATGATATTTGGTATGGTAATATTACTGATCCAAATGTAAAATTGTATGATTATGTTGAAAAGGGTAGTATATTAGGAAATAGTAATGATGAATATTATTATAATGTTTTTTATCATGATGGAAATAAAGTAAATTATGAAGATTATTTTAAACAAACTGAAAATTAATTATTTTACTTATTTTTATTTTCTTTTGGCTTTTTTATGTGGTTATTTTAAAAATACTTGTTGGCTTTTTTTAATCGTTTTAATTCATGAATTTGGCCATATTATTACTATAAAATTATTTAATTATCAAATAATTAATGTTACTCTATATCCTTTTGGTGGGATTACTAAAATAAATAAACCAATTAATTCATCAATAAATAAAGAATTAATTATTGCTATAAGTGGAATATTAATGCAATTAATAAGTATGTGTTTTATTAAAAATAAATTATTTTATTTTTATAATTTATGTATTATATTTTTTAATTTATTACCAGTATATCCATTAGATGGTAAAAAAATATTAAACCTTTTATTAGAAAAATATTTAGCTTTTGAAAAAGCTTTAAAATATACTGATATAATTAGTATAATTTTTTTAATTATTTTTGTAATTTTTAATATTTCAACGCCTAATAAAAATTATTTAATTTGTATATTTTTAATTTTTCAAATAATTATAATGTTTAAAAATCAAAAATATATAATAGATAAATTTTATTTAGAAAGATATTTATATAATTTTCCATATCAAAAAATTGAAAATAATGAAGATATTAATATACATTTAATGAAAAAAAATACTTTACATTTTTTTAAATATCAAAATCGTTATATTCATGAAAAAGGAGTTTTAAAAGCCTTTTTTAAAAATTAGACTTTACTTTTAATTATTTATTAATTAAAATAATTTTTTAAGGAAGTGGAAGAATGTTACTTGATATTGAAGATGTTATGAATGAATTTGATGATTTAATGAATAAGTTATTTGAAATATTAATAATGATTGATGATGTAGAAGCTATACCAACAATTTGTTATTATTTAAAAAGAATTAAACAAATTCCTAAAGAAGGTAATCCTAATATTGTTTCTTATAATTATCCTTTTACTGGTTTAATAAATCCTTTTGATAAAAATATTAAAGCTGTTGATGAATGTAAAAGATTAATTTATGATTTAAAAAATATTGGTTATCATAATGAAGATTTAGATGATATTGTTCTTAGATTATTGCAATGTGAAAAAAAAGCTTTAATTATTTTTTGTAAATATTATGTTCCACGTAATAGGCAAGGAAAATGGATCTCTTTTGCGGATGAAAAAATTAATCAAAGGAATCTTTTAAAAGCTATAGCCTATAATTTTTACTTAACAGCTAATTTAGATAACTACGAGTTAGTTTTATATAATATATTTAATACTAATTTAAATGATAAATATAAGGTTCCTGTAGTTCAAGCCTTATTAGATTATCATTATGATAGTAAAGAATTTGCTAAAACAATTGAAAAAGTTTTACAGTTAAAAAGGTGATATGATGGAAGAAATTTTTAACAATGCAATTATTAAATTAAATAATAAATTATTAGCAATTAATAAAATATTAGTAAATATTTCTGAAATTAATGAAGATTTACAAGAATTGGTAACAGATTATTGTGATAATATTAAAGATTATAACTATGAACCATATGATTTAAAGTATCCTTATTATGGAATGAAAGAAGAGATTATGTGTATAGTAAATGTTATTAATTATTTAATAGCTTTATCAAAAGCTTTTAAAGAAATAAACTATATTAATAAAGATTTTGAAGTATCCCTAAAAAATTTAATTGCTGAAGAAAGAAATTTTTTAATAACTTATGGAATGATTTTTTTTGAACCATTTTCTTGGCAAGAATGGCAAGAATTTGCTATCAGTAAATTAAAAAATAGACATGAATTAGCTAATGCAGTTTTATTATCAATAGGTCTTGTTCAAACTGAAAATCCGGAAAAACTATTAGATAATTTTTATAATGCCGAGATATTAAATTATGATGTTCGAGCTGATATTATTGATTTTATTGCAACTAATCATATTAGCCAAGATATTATAACATTATATTTTAATCAAAAGATTGTTAATAATTTAACTTTAATACTATAGAATGTTTGACAAACAAGATATTTTTTGATAAAATCTACTTGTTTTATTGAGCAAAAAGGCTTTTATAAAACCGCACGAAAAAGGTTGAAAACGATTGTTACCTTCAAGGCGCGTCTTAAAAAATTTATAAAGGAGGTATGAAATGAAAGCTATTTTTGTAACGGGTGGTAAACAATACTATGTATCTGAAAAAGATGTTATTTATGTTGAAAAATTGGATGCCGAACCAGGTAGTGAAGTTGTTTTTGATGAAGTTTTATTTGTTGATGGAAAATCTGGTAATCCAACTGTTAAGAATGCCAAAGTTATTTGTAAAGTTGAAAAACATGGTAAACAAAAGAAAATTATTGTTTTTAAATATCATCCAAAAAAGAAATATCGTAAAAAACAAGGACATAGACAACCTTATACTAAATTAGTTGTTGAAAAAATTGAGAAATAATGATTATTGTTAAAATAAGTAAAGAAAATAATAATATTAAAAGTATTTTATTTAAAGGACATGCTTTATACGATGATTATGGAAAAGATATAGTATGTGCTGGAGCATCAAGTATTTTAATTACAACTGTAAATGCTATATTAAAATATCAAGAAGATGCGATAGAATATACTATTAAAAAAGATGTTTTAATTACAATTTTAAAAATGGATAATGTTATTAATATATTAATTAATAATATGATTGATTTATTAAAAGAATTGCAAGAAAATTATCCAAAAAATATTATAATTAGAGAGGATGAAGATGATGAATAGTTTAATGAAATTAAATATCCAGTTATTCGCTCATAAAAAAGCCCAAACATCTACTCAAAACGGAAGAGATAGTGAAGGTAGAAGATTAGGGGCAAAAGCAAGTGATGGACAAACTGTTAATGCAGGTAGTATTTTATATCGTCAAAGAGGAACTAAAATTTATCCTGGAACTAATGTAGGAATGGGAAAAGACCATACTTTATTTGCTAAAATAACTGGTATTGTTAGATATGAACGTTTAGGAAGAGATAAAAAGAAAGTAAGCGTTTATGAAGCCTAAGAAGATTAAAAAATAGTCTTCTTTTTTTAATGTAATTATGTTATATATAAATTAAAAAAATAAAGTAATAAAACATATGTAATAATGATAATAGGAGTAGTATGTTTGATACTTATAACATTAGGATTAACATATGCAATATGGAGAATAACAA
>CANRHC010000031.1 GCA_947630305.1 uncultured Bacilli bacterium | reverse complement strand
GAATTAGAAAGTTTTTTAACAGAAGCAACACCATATCATTTTACAATAACAAACGAGTGTAGTAGCTTAGCAAGTGCAACAATAAACTTAGAAAGTTTAAATAGTGAAACAGAAAAACAACTAGATGATCAGTGGATTGATGCAATACTATATGAAACTGATTATCATAAAAAATTAAATAAAAGTACAAAATTAACAGGAAATCCCAATAATGATGCCAATAAAGTAATAGAAGATGCCATACATGCTTATAGTTTAAAAAGTTTTACCTTAAAAGCAAATGAAGTAAAAGAATATAATTTATTATTATATTTAGATCAAGAAACACCATTACAAGAAGATACACAAAATGCAGGATGGAAAGGGAAAATAACCTTAAGTGCTGAATATAAAGTAGATCAATTTGCTAATGCTGGAACATTAAGAACAATTAGTGGGGATTATAGGGGTTCAAATGATACAGATGGAATGTGGGGATATAAAAATAACATAACAAAAATAGTAATAGAAACCAAAAAGAAAGCAAAAACAGCAGGGTCTGGACAAGTAGTACATGGTCCATTTGATGAAAGTAGTACAAAAGATAATGCTATTCAAAGTTATGTGGTATGTGAAACAGGAGATACCAATTGTATCGGATATTTACAAGGGGATGGAGGAGTCAAATTAAGTAGTGGTTATTATTTATTTTTTAATTTTACAAAAGTAACCGAAATAGAAGGAATGCAAAATCTTGATACGAGTAGTGTAACAGATATGAGTAATATGTTTTCCGAATGTAGTCAAATCCAAGAATTAGATTTAAGTAATTTTAATACAAGTAGTGTGACGGATATGAGTATGATGTTTGATGGAATGAGTAATTTACAAACCATAACATTTGGAGACAATTTTGATACAAGTAGTGTAACAGATATGAGTTATATGTTTTCCGACTGTAGTCAATTACAAGAATTAGATTTAAGTAGTTTTGATACCAGTAGTGTCACAGATATGAGTTTTATGTTTGACGAATGTAAACAATTACAAGCCTTAGATTTAAGTAATTTTAATACAAATAGTGTAACAGATATGAGATATATGTTTAGTGGAATGAGTCAAATACAAGAATTGAATTTAAGTCATTTTGATACGAGTAGTGTAACAGATATGAGATATATGTTTAGTGGAATGAGTCAAATACAAGAATTAGATTTAAGTAGTTTTGATACCAGTAGTGTCACAGATATGAGTTTTATGTTTGACGAATGTAAACAATTACAAGCCTTAGATTTAAGTAATTTTAATACAAATAGTGTAACAGATATGAGATATATGTTTAGTGGAATGAGTCAAATACAAGAATTGAATTTAAGTAATTTTGATACCAGTAGCGTAGTGAGTATGTATTGTATGTTTTATAAAATGAATAAATTACAAACCATAACTTTCGGAGCTAATTTTAATGTCAGTGGAGTAACAAATATGGGTCATATGTTTTCCGGATGTAGTCAAATCCAAGAATTAGATTTAAGTGGTTTTGATACGAGTAGTGTAACAGATATGAGTAGTATGTTTAACGGAATGAGTCACTTAACAAGTTTAACATTTGGAGATAATTTTGATACTCATAGTGTAACTGATATGAGTTGGATGTTTGCCTATTGTAGCCAATTACAAGAATTAGATTTAAGTAATTTTAATACCAGCAGTGTAACAGAAATGAGTAGTATGTTTATTGATGACTGGAAATTAACAAAAATAACATATGGACCAAACTTTATTCATAATATAGATGATAAAACTGGTAGTATGTTTAAAAATTGTCCAGCCAATAGACCAGACGCATCTGTTCACTCATCTTGGGAAGGTGTATCTTTTGATTAGAATAGTTTATCTATTCTTTTTTAAATTATCTAAATAGTGACTTTTAAAAGAAAATTTAGTATAATCTATATAAGAAAGAGGTAATACATATTGAAGAAAATACCATATGGAATAATAAATTTTAAAATTTTAATAGAAGAAAATTATTATTATGTAGGTAAAACAATGTATTTAGAAAATATACCTGATGCTTTAATAGATTTAAAATAAAAGTTTATATGGTGTAAATAATTAGAAAGATATGGAACAATTATAGAAAATGTTATAAAATATTTAGTAGTATTTGTTGGAAATGATTTAAGAAAGAGAGTATGGTATGAAAGTAAATAAACCAAAAATGTCAATTGTGCAAAAAGGATTTTATATTATTAGTTTTATTTTTTTAATTAGTGCTTTTATTTATCTTGGAACTAAAAATTATAATAATAATTTGGTAATGAGTGATAGTGAACGTTTTACTTTAGAATTTGGTATTCCTCAAAATAATGTTTTTAAGTATAAGAAAAATAGTGAAATATTAGAAACTTTAAATACTGGTAGTGCTCTTATATTTATGGCTTTTCCTGAAAATGATTGGAGTAGTTATTATGCTAGTTTATTAAATGAAGTTGCTAAGAAGGAAAATATTAAAGAAATATTATTTTATAATTTTAGTGATGATCGTTTAAATGATGATTATTATTATGAAAATATTGTTGATCATTTGGAAAGCTATGTTACAGTTTTAGATGATGGTACTAAAAATATTTATTCCCCAACTTTAATTATTGTTAAAAATGGTGATATTATTTATTTTGATAATGAAACATCTATTATGAGTGGAGAACATACTATTAAAGAATATTGGACTAATGAAAGAAGAAAATTAAAAAGTGAAGAAATTACTAATGCTATAAGGATATATAAGGGTAATTTATCATGAAAAAAGAAGAAAAGATTTATTGTGTAATTATTGTTGTAGTTTTGATTGTTGTTTTTTTTGGTGATCAGATTATGCTTAAGATGATTCCCTCTGTTCCTAATTTAAATAATACAACTTTTGGTGGTGAGTTAAAAAAAGAATTAATATATGATAATCCTTATGTTAATAAAATTGAATTAGAAGATGTAATGAATAAAATAAATGCTTTTGATAGTTTTATTCTTATTTTTGCTAGAAGTAATTGTATTACTTGTTCTAAGTTAATGGAAGATGGAAAAAGTTATATGGCAGATAGTAGTTTACCAATTTATTATGTTGATCGAGATACTTATAATGAGGATCGTAATTTAGTAAAAGATTTAGCTAATTATGATGAAAAGTTAAAAGAAAATATTGATTTAACTCCTTTTATTATTAAAGTAGAGAAAGGAATGATTGAAAAAACAATTGTTGGAACTGAAACAGCAGAAAAAATTAAAGATTTTTTTCTAAATTAAGATGTGATAAAATGAAAGAGGAAGAAGGTTTATATGAATACGGAAGAAAAAATGCAAAAGGCTATAGTAGTTTTAGAAAACAAATTATTAAATATTAGGGCAGGAAGGGCTAATCCAAGTATGTTAAATGGAATATTTGTTAATTATTATGGTATGCCGACTCCTATTCAGAGTTTAGCTAATATTACTGTTCCAGAAGCAAGGCAATTAATGATTAAACCATTTGATCGTAGTTGCCTAAAAGAAATGGAAAGGGCTATAAATGAAGCTAATATTGGCATTACTCCAGTTAATAATGGTGAGATTATTATTTTAACTATTCCTGAACTTACTGAAGATAAAAGAAAAGATTATGTAAAAGAAGCTAAAATGGTATGTGAAGAGGCTAAAGTTGCATTAAGAAATATTAGACAAGATGCTAATAATGATATTAAAAAATTAGAATTACCAGAAGATGAAGAAAAACTAGAATTAGAAGATATTCAACAGTTAATTAATAAATACAATAAAATTGTTGATGAACATTTAAGAGAAAAAGAAAATGAATTAATGAATTTTTAATTAAGTTTTTGCTTGTTATAATACAAAACAAGTGCTATAATCTTTTTTAGATAAAACGAAGGGAGGGATATATGGTTATGAATTCAAATAAAGTATATGTAAAAGATGGCAATATTGACAACGCATTAAGAAAATTTAAAGTAAAATTTGCTAAAAGTGGTGTCCCTTCTGAATTAAAAAAAAGAAAACATTATGAAAAACCAGGAGTAAAGAAAAGAAATGCAAAAAAAGAAATGATTAAGAACGCTAGAAAACATCGCCGTGATTAATCTTTTTTTTTGTTATCTTTTGTCGAAAAGCTATAAGTTTTAAATTTAGTTTGTTACACTAATGATGGTGATTGATGTGGAACTTTATTATCAAAATGAAACTTTATATGTTGATATTGACACAATTTTAGATTTAGAAAATATGGAAGGTTTAAGAAATAAAATTTTTCGAATCGTTGATGATTATGGAATAGATCATATCATTTTGAGAAATAATACTCATCAATTAATTAATAACTATTATTTAAGAAAGTTAAAACAAGAATATCGTAATAAATATTCAGGTAGAATATATATAAGATAAAATTATAAAGACTTTTTTTCATAAATTTGTTACAATAAAAACGTGATAGTTATGAAAATTATAAAAAAAGATAATAATATTTTAGTTAGTAATAATTTATATGATTTTTTTGATCCTAAAGAAATATATATTCCTATATTTAAAGATGGTGTTTTAAATATTAAATCAAAAAATGTCAAAAAAGGAGATTTACTTTTTAAAAATCTAACCAATAATGCTTTTAGTCCTATAAGTGGAACTTTAAAACAAATTGTTACTTTAGATAATCAAAAATATCTAATTATTGAAAATAATTATAAAGAAGAATTAAATAAGAAAAAAATAAAATATGATAAAGAAGAAATATTGAATTTAATTAATAGATTTTATCCTAAATTTAAATTAGTAAAAACAACTGATATTTTATATTTTAAAGCTATTAGTGATGATATATATAATGCTAATAATTACTTTATTTTTCAAAAATATCAAGATGAATTATTGGATATATTAGATATTTTAAGAGAAAGTTATAATTATCAAGAAGTTAAAATTTTATTAAAAGAAAATGATTCAGAAAATATTAATCTTTTTTCTAATATTTTAGGAAGGTATCCTTTTATTAATATTTTATTATTACCAGATATATATCCAATATCTAATGATCTAGTTTTAGAAAAATATTTAAAAGAAAAAATAAATACAGTTACTGTTGTTGAATTATTAAATTTAATTCAAGCTATTTATTATCATCAACCACTATTAGAATGTTATATTACTATTAGTGGAAATATTTTAAATCCAGTTGTAGTTAAAGTTAAAAAGGGAACAAGATTAAAAGAAGTTTTAAATCGATTAGATATTCAAAAAAATGAGGCTTATATAAATAATGTTTTAGGAAAAAAGCAAAATATTGATAATTTAATTTTAGATGAGAATATATCTTCTATATTATTTTTTGATGATGAAAATGATGATGTTAAACCATGTATTTCTTGTGGTAAATGTTTAAGCGTATGTCCAATGGGATGCGAACCTATTTTTAAAAAGAAAATGGATCAATGTATTTCATGTGGTTTATGTGAATATATTTGCCCCAGTAATTTAAATTTAAGGAGGAAAGATTAATGTTACATAATCATTATAAAGAAAAAATTAATCTTAATGTTATTTATTTAATATGTCTTTTATTATTAACTTTTTATGGTTTTTATAAAAATGGTTTAAATTATTATTTTGACAATCAAATAACTTTTTTAGAAGCTTTAAAACCTTTGGAAATTAGTTTAAGCGGTTTATTTGTAGGTCTTATTGTTGATATGTTAATTTATCATAAATTAGCAAACAATTATTTGTTAGGTTTTTTAATATCAGTTTCATTACCATATCAAATATCAGTTATCATCTCAACTATAATAATAGGAATTATTTTATTTATCTTTTCAAAATTTAAAATTACTTTTTCACCAATATATTTAATTATAATTATCCTAATTTTTATCGTAAATAATAATTATGCTAATATTATTGAAAATAATAATCAGATTTTTTATAAAACAATTGATATTTTTTTAGGTAAAAATATTGGTGGTGTTGCGATTACTAATATTTTATTATTAATAATTAGTTTAATATTTTTATGTACTAGTTTTTATTATAAAAAAGAAATTGCTTTAATAACATTAGTTACTTATTTAGGATTAACTTTTTTTGGCTCAATTATAAATGATGATGCTAATTTATTTATAAATTTACTTAATTCTAGTGTTTTTTATAATTCTATATTTTTAATACCTTTTAATAATTATTCCCCTATAAATAAAAAAAATCAAATATTCTATGCTTTATTTAGCGGAATATGTATTTTTATAGGTAAAAATAGTATTTCTGGTGTTTTTTTAGCAGCTTTTATTTCTAATACAATATTTTATTTAATAGATATTTTGTCAAAAAAAAGGACTTTTATTGCGTAAGTTAAAAAAAGATATATAATAAAAAATGCTTAAAAGACAAAAACTCCTAGAAGGAGTTTAAAATGGAAAAAAAAGATAAAAAGAAAAAAGGAGGACTAGTTTTATTAGGTATTTCTTTATTATTGTCTTTATTTATGAAAGATAATGTTTTGGCTTTAGAATTAACAAATATAAATCCTAATAATTATACTTATACAAATAATAATAAAGTATATCCTTTTTATTTAGCAGTTAATAATGAAAGTAATAGACCATTATTTCAAGAAAGAGGAAATGTTGGTTTTATTGATACTTCTACTTATACGTATCATAATGAAAGTTATGGTTTAGAACCTTATGAATTTAATGCTTTATATTTAACTACTAATGGAAAAGAAGCCACAGCCGAAAATTTAGATAAGCGTTTAGCAATGCAACTATATTTATTCGAAGATTTTGCGTCTAGAAATAAAGATAATATCTCATTTTCTTTTGATACAGAATATTATCATAAAATAAGTGAAGAATTATTAAAACAAGGTAAAGAAATGATTAAAGAAGAAAAGTATACTTATCAAATTAAACAAGGAGAATGGACTTTTATTCCCAAAGAATGGGAAGGAAATTATACTATTAGTATGGATAGATTTCCTTTACCATTCGTCGAAAAAGAAGATGGTTTTGATATTGCAGGAGCAAATTTAGGTACTTATACTACTGAAATTTTTATTAATAAATATCGAGAATATGGTACTTATTTTCAATCAAATGATTATCGTAAATCTAACTATATTGAAACTATAAAACCTTGTACAATTCATTCAACTTTAGAAATTGAAATTATTCCACCAATTTATGATATTCATGTTCCAGAAAATCAAATTGGTTATAATTTAGAGATTGTAAATAGTTCTTTAAAAGAACAAAAAGTTAGTTATAATTTAAAAATTGATGATGAATATTTTTTAGAAGATTTTAAAATAACTAAAAAAGATGGAAGTGAAATTACTGTAGATAATAATTCTTTTACAATGCCTAATGAAGATGTTTATATTAATGTTAAAGTTGATCGAAAAACACATGATATTAAAATTATTAATAATGAAGGAATAATTGTTAATTGTGTGGATAAAGCAAAAGTAAAAGATTTAGTAAATTTAGATGTTAAAGTTTTAGATGGATATGAATTAACTAATATTTATATGAATAATCAAGAAGTAAATTTAAATGATTTAAATTTTGTAATGCCTAATGAAGATGTTATAATAACTTCTAAAACGAAAAAGAAAATTTATCAAATCGAAAGTGAAATTTCAAATGCTAGTATAAAAGTAAATAATGAAGCAAGTTTTGGAGAGAAAATAAATTTTGAAATAAAAGAAGATGAAGGTTATACAATTGATGAAATTAAAGTATTAGATGCCAATAATAATGAAATTAAAATTGAAGAAAATTCCTTTATTATGCCAAATAGTGATGTAAAAATAATTGTGACAACGAAAAAGAAAATTTATCAAATTGAAAGTGAAATTTCAAATGCCAGTATAAAAGTAAATAATGAAGCAAGTTTTGGAGAGAAAATAAATTTTGAAATAGAAGAAGATGAAGGCTATACAATTGATGAAGTTAAAGTATTAGATGCCAATAATAATGAAATTAAAATTGAAGAAAATTCCTTTATCATGCCAAATAGTGATGTAAAAATAATTGTGACAACGAAAAAGAAAATTTATCAAATTGAAAGTGAAATTTCAAATGCCAGTATAAAAGTAAATAATGAAGCAAGTTTTGGAGAGAAAATAAATTTTGAAATAGAAGAAGATGAAGGCTATACAATTGATGAAGTTAAAGTATTAGATGCCAATAATAATGAAATTAAAATTGAAGAAAATTCCTTTATCATGCCAAATAGTGATGTAAAAATAATTGTGACAACGAAAAAGAAAATTTATCAAATTGAAAGTGAAATTTCAAATGCCAGTATAAAAGTAAATAATGAAGCAAGTTTTGGAGAGAAAATAAATTTTGAAATAGAAGAAGATGAAGGTTATCTAATTGATGAAATTAAAGTATTAGATGCCAATCAAAATGAAATTAAAATTGAAGAAAATTCCTTTATCATGCCAAATAGTGATGTAAAAATAATTGTAACAACGAAAAAAGAAATGTATTTAATTATTAATGATAATGATCATATTAAAATGAAAAATAAGGCTTATTTTGGTGAAAAAATTGTTTTTGAATTAGACAAAGGCTATGTAATTGATCAAATTAAAATATTGGATAAAAATGGTAATATAGTAAATGTTAAAGATAATTCCTTTATTATGCCTAATAGTGTCGTTAAAGTAAATGTTTTAATTAGAAAAGAAAGTTATTTAATTATTGATGATAATGAGGGTGTTTTTATAGATGTTAATAGTGAAGCTTCTTTTGGTGAAAGAGTTGATTTTGAAGTTTTTGAAGATGAAGGTTATTTAATTGATGAAATTAAAGTATTTGATGCCAATAATAATGAAATTAAAATTGACGAAAACTCCTTTATTATGCCAGATTGTGATGTTAAAATAATTGTTACTACTAATAAAGAAAAACATCAAATATTTTATGATATTGATGATGATCTTAAATTTTTAATGGATGATTATTATGAGTATAATGCCTCAGTTTTGGTAAATTATGAAACTTTAAATGATTGTGAATTGAAATATGTTTCAATTAAAAGTAAAAGTGGTATTCCTATTGAAATAGATGATGATTGGTATTTTACAATGCCAAATGAGGATATTATTATTAAAGCTCGTTCATATTTGCCTATAAAGCAAGATGATCAATTATTTAAAATTTGTTTTTTAGATGAGAATAATCATGAATTACAAAAACCTATATATGCTAAATTAGATGATTTAGTGGAAGTTCCATTTTTTGATAATTATGAAGATATTGAAATTATTAATAAAGATGGTTCTGTTGGTTTTTTATTAAGTTCTACTTATTGTGTAGAGGATGGTGATGTCAATTTAATTTATAAAAATTATATTAATGAAGATGATGAAGATTATTATTATGAAAATATACCAAATACGTATGAAAATTTTTATGAGCCATTTTTGGGATTATTTATTATGTCATGTTATTTGTATTGTAAAAAATATTTATTGGCTTAGTATTGTTTTAATATTATCTTTTTATAGTTATCATTTAGCTTTTCAAAAAAAAGAAAATTTTAAATCTTTAATTGGAAATAATGTTTTAGTAATTCCTAAAATAGCCTTTACTAAAGCTTATTATCCTTTTGATAATGAAAAGAATAATTTAATTACAGGAATTATGAGTATATTTCCATATAATAAAGATGGTCCGATTATTTTAGCTAGTCATTCTGGTGATGGATTTCATTCGTATTTTAAAAAATTAGAAGAATTACAAATTAATGATTCATTTTATCTAAAAGAAAAAAATATAGAAAAAAAATATATTATAATTAAAAAGGAATATAAAGATAAAGATGGAAAATTACAACTTAAAAATTCTGATAAAGATTTAGTGATATTATTAACTTGTAGTAAGATAAATAAAGATAAACAGGTTTATTTTATTGGTCAAAAGATTTAAAAAATGTTAAAAATATGCAATTTTAGCATTTTTTTTTGATTAAAAAAAGGAAATTGGGCTTTTGCCGGTAATATATAATATTAGAAAGGAAAAAATATGGTAGTTAATGAAAGTCAAATTGAAGAGATTAGAAAGAATGCTGATATAGTTGAAATAATTAGTTCATATTTAAATTTAACTTTAAAAGGTAAAAATTATTTTGGAATATGTCCTTTTCATCAAGATCATTCCCCATCTATGAGTGTAAGTAAAGAAAGACAATTATTTAAATGTTTTTCTTGTGGTGCTGGTGGAAATGTTTTTCAATTTGTTAAAGAATATGAAAATGTTAGTTTTTTAGAAGCTGTTAATATTGTGGCTAACAAAATTGGAATGAATTTTGCCTATACTAAAAACACACATAAAGAAGAACATGAAGAAGAATTAAAAATACTTCAATTAGCCTCTTTGTATTATCAAAATAATTTGCAATCTAAAGAAGCTAAAAAGGCTAAAGAATATTTATATCAAAGACAAATTACTGATGAAATGATTGCAACTTTTAATTTAGGTTTATCCTTAGAAGGTAATTATTTAAAACTTTTATTGGAGAATAAAAATTATTCACTTAATTTACTAGAAAATCTTGGCCTTATAAGAAAAAATAACACAACATATAATGATGTTTTTCAAAATCGAATTATGTTTCCAATAGAAGATGCAAATGGAAAAGTTGTAGCTTTTACAGGACGAATATATTTAAATGATAATCATCCTAAATATTTAAATAGTAAAGAAACGATTCTTTTTAAAAAAGGAAATGTTTTATATAATTATCATCGTGCTAAAGATAAATCAAGATTAGAAAAACGAATTATTTTAGTTGAAGGCAATATGGATGCTATGAGAATGTATACAATGGGTTTTCAAAATACTGTTGCTTTAATGGGTACTAGTTTAACTAAAGAACAAATTGATTTAATTAAAAAATTAAGAGTTCCACTTACTTTAATGCTTGATAATGATGATGCGGGAAAAATTAATACCTATAATAATGGTGAATTATTAGAAAAATTTGGTGTTGAAATTAATGTTGTAAGATTAAGTAAAGCTAAAGATCCTGATGAATTTTTACTTAAATTTGGCAAAGAAAAAATGGAAGAGTGTTTAAAACATTCTATATCTTTTTTAGAATTTAAATTGGATTATTTAAAGGAAAATAAAAATTTAAAAGATTCAAAAGAATTAGTAAATTATATTAAAGAAGTTTTAAAAACTTTAGAGCATTCTTCTAAATTAGAACAAGAAATTACGATAAAAAAAATAGCTAAAGATTATGATATATCATATGAACTATTAAAAAGCGAATTAAAATCTAAAAATGATGTAGTTATTGATGTCATCCCCGATGAAGTAATCAAAAAAAAGCAAAGTAAATATGATTTATGTGCCAAGGCAATCTTATATTATATGATGAATGATTCAAAATATATTAAAATTTATCAAAAAAATTTAAGTTGTTTTAGTCAAAAAAAGTATCGACAAATTGCTAGTGAAGTATTATACTACTTTGAAAAGCACAAAACTATTAATTTGGCTGATTTTCTAAGTTATGCTGAATTATCGCCTATTAAAGATGATATAAATGAAGTAATAAATAGTATAAAAGATGAAAATTTGACCAATGATAAAATGGAAGAATATATTAAAGGAATGAAAAAAATTATGATTGATGATGAAATTAAAGAATTAAAAAATAATTTAAAGAAAACTATTGATGAAGTAGAAAAAGATGAAATAAGTTCAAAAATAGTAGATTTAAAAAAGAAGAAAGAAAAAATATAGAAGGAAGTTGGAATATTATGACAAAGTATGAAATGAAAAAACAAGAATTAATTAATTTAGGACATAAACAAGGATATTTAGTAATTAGTGATGTTGCAGAAGTTTTAAAAGAATGTCTTGTTAAAAAAGAAGATATGCCAAAATTTTATGAATTACTTAAAAATGAAAATATTAGATTAGTTTCTAAAGAGGAAAAGAAATTAGAAACGGTTAAAGAAATTAAAACTTTTGAAGAAAGAAAAAATGAGTTAGTTGCTTTAGGTAAAAAAGAGGGTAAAATTACTTTTGAACAATTAGCGTCTTCTTTAAAAGGTTTAGATGTTGATAATGATTCTTTAGATATTTTATATAATGATTTAGTAAATAATAATATTGAAATTGTTGGTGAAGATGACAGTGAAGAAGATGAAGGTGGAAATGGTAATGCGATTATTTTAGATGATGCTGAAATTACTAAAGATATTAATATTAATGATCCTGTTAGAATGTATTTGAAAGAAATTGGACGTATTTCACTATTATCTGCTGAAGAGGAAATGGAGTTATCAATTAAAGTTGCTAATGGTGATGAAGAAGCAAAAAATAGGCTTGCTGAATCTAATTTACGTTTGGTGGTGTCTATTGCTAAAAGATATGTCGGAAGAGGACTATTATTTTTAGATTTAATTCAAGAAGGCAATATTGGCTTGATGAAGGCTGTTGATAAATTTGATTATGATAAAGGTTATAAATTTTCAACTTATGCTACTTGGTGGATTAGACAAGCTATAACAAGAGCTTTAGCAGATCAAGCAAGAACAATAAGAGTACCTGTTCATATGGTTGAAACAATTAATAAAATGGCTAGAATTCAAAGACAATTAACTTTGGAATTAAATAGAGAACCAAGTGATGAAGAAATAGCTAAAAAAATGGGAATACCAGTTGAAAAAGTAAGAGATGTTATAAAAATTAGTCAAGATCCTGTTTCTTTAGAAACTCCTATTGGGGAAGAAGATGATTCCCATTTAGGTGATTTTGTTAAAGATCCTAATAGTATGACACCTGAAGAATATGCAACTAATGAAATCTTAAAAGAAGAAATTAAAGAAGTATTAAGCACTTTACAAGAAAGAGAACAGGAAGTTTTAGAGTTACGATTTGGCCTTATTGATGGAACTAGTCATACCTTAGAAGAAGTTGGTAAAAAATTTAATGTTACTAGGGAACGGATTAGACAAATTGAAGCTAAGGCTTTAAGAAAATTAAGACATCCATCTAGAGCTAAAAAGTTAAGAGATTTTTTAAATGACTAAAAGATTAGAATTTATTGCTTCATTAATAAATAATGAAGATTCAGTAATCGATATAGGAACTGATCATGGTTATTTATTAATTTTACTTAATAAAAAAGGTATTAAATGTATGGGAACTGATATTCATCAAAAAGCTTTGTCTAGTGCTTTAAATAATTTAAAAGAATATCATTTAGAAAAAAAAATACCTTTAGTTTTAACTGATGGATTAAATAATATTAAAATAGATGATTATAATACTTTAGTAATTGCTGGTATGGGGTATAATACGATTAAGCATATTTTAAATAAATCTTATAATATTAAAAAAATTATTGTACAATCTAATAATGATTATGATAAATTAAGATTACTTTTTAATAATTTAGAATATAAAATTGATAAAGAATATATAATAGAAGATAAAAAACATTTATATCATATTATTAGCTATCTTAAAGGTAGAGAAGTTTTAGCTAAAGAAGAAATTTTATTTGGTAAATATAATAAAGAATATCAAAAATATTATCAACAAGATTTAGAAAAATTAAAAGAAATATTGAAAAGTATTCCAGATAATCATCAAAAAACAATTTTAGAAATAAAAGAAAAAATAAATATTTTAGAAAAATATATAGGGGCTGTTCAATAATTGAGTGATTAATTTTTAATTTTTGAATTAGTCTCTTTTTTTTTTATAAAATGTGACAAAGTTTTTACTTTCTATAAATTATAATAACAAATTAATTTGAAAGGAGGTGAAAAC
>CANRHC010000030.1 GCA_947630305.1 uncultured Bacilli bacterium | reverse complement strand
TGAAAACACGTTTAGGAGTAGGAGTCGTTGTTTCTTGAAAAGAGTTAACTAGATTATTGTTATAAGTTGGAATCATAGTGTTAATTGACTAATAACGAAATATTTATTAGTCCCATCCTCCTTTATTATTTTTACTATATCTCCAGATTGTAAAGAGATTTTTAAATTAAGTTCACCAGAAACTTGTTCTCCGTTTAATTCCCCTTCAACTTGAAACTTTAATCCTTCAGAATAAATCCCAGGTAAAGTCGGTTTAACTGTTATAGTTTGATCTAGTCTTACTTCTTCTTCATTTTCCATTATTCCTGTTTGAACGGATACAGGCTTTAATCCCTCATTAACTGATTGTGCCGCTATTTTTTGAAGTAAACTAATAAAGTCTCTCATATAATTGGGTCCGTCCTTTCCCAGTCATCATCCATTTGAAGTAATGTTAATTCCAAATCCATAGTATGAGTAGCATTCTTAAAATGATGAGTTACGGAATCAACTCGAAACCACCCACGTATAAACTCTCGAACTCTATATCTATCTCCATAAAAATCAACATAGACACTTGAACCACCTAATACTCTCGGCTCTCCAATTTGGCCGGTAATACTCATTTTGTATTTTAAGAAGTCTTTATCTTCTAAAAGTGTTTTTGCTACATTGTCGATATTTTCTCCGGCATCAACTTGGGAATAGTATTCCCTTAATCCAAACCTTTCAATTGAGTCCTTATCTTCTGCAACTACTTTTTTTCGGTCAGCTTGATTTTCTTCCTTAGTTTCAACGGTTATTCGATTATAGAATCCGTCTAAGGATTCTTTATAGGTATAATCTTCGCAAGTTTCCGGAGAGATAACACAAGTATTAACTTTTAAAGTGGAATCATTGTCCCCACTATCTAAGCAAAGATTATTAAAGTAATCATAGACGTAAAATTTTTTACCTGTATTACGGTAAGTAATATTTAAAGCATCAACAAGAACATCAAGTAAATTTCTGTTTTGGATAATGACATTTTGGATTGGATATTCTGTAGCCGCTACGTTCGGTGGATCTAATTGTGAAAAGCCGAAGTCATCACACATTCTGACAATTAATTCATTAGCTGTTAAAGTCCCATAACTGGTGGTATAAGTATTGTTAGCCAAAAAATACATTTGGTCATAACAGGTAAGCTCTACCTTGTCTTTTGATTTGGAAGTTTCTTCAATTGTTCCGTAAAAGAAATCATGAACTCCGTCTAACCTAAAAGCTATGAACTCTCCCTTTTCAGGAGTAACCTGATCTCTATAAACAGTTAATCTCATACAAGCGGCCGAGTTTACAGAACGTGTAACTGTTACCTCTCCAAATACTGCTAAGGAATAGACTTTACCGTCTCTCTTTCCTAACCGGATATCTATTTCACTTTTACCAACATCAATTATTGCCATTAGTCCAGCCTCCGTGGATTTCTAATTCCTTGTTCAACTAAGCTGTTTACTAATTGACTGTTAACTTCATAATTATGCGGTGGATAAGATTCTGTTATTGTGATACTAAAATCATAATCGCTTCCATTTTTAGCATCTTGGGTATACTCGTAGTCATCTAAAATAAACTCACCATTTATTGAAGTTTCGTCTGGATATATGATGGTTAATTTAAAAGGTTTTGGAGTCCACTTTAAACCCCATATATAATCTGTGAAGTCTTTAAGTTTTGTAATATCAGATTCCGAATTCACCCAATAAGGATCCGAATAATGTTCTAATAAATATGGAAATAAAAATTTAAGCGTGAATGTCTGCGCCCCATCCCTTCTTGGAATTGTTATAGGTGATCCATCCACGCTTTGAGTTGATTCATTTTGATTACTATTTTTAATAGATAAGGAACTAGGTGTAACAACTAATAGCCAATCATCCATCCATACTTCTGCGGCTTTATCGACTCTAATATCCAAGCATTACACCTCCTCCCGTACTGTTATATTGTCTTTCTATTTCGTCATATAAATAATCTATTACTTCATCAGCTACTTTTCTTGAATCTGAGCTGTCGTTAATATACTGAGAAACTTGTAAGTTAACATTTATATTATTGTTTGCACTTGAACTTGTTGTTGCCCCCGAATAATTTTCAGCGTTTAAATAGGATTCTGGCTCATAATCCGGTTGTATATAATTGGAGAACAAGTCTCCAAGATAGTCCCCACCACTGTTTGTGTAAGGGTTTTGACTTGCTGGTAAAATTGCTTCACCTTCGTGGATCATAGCCAACATATCTTCAGGAACATAACGAGTACCAACTGCATAACCATACCAACCACTTTTACTTGCCCTTCTTGGATTAACCACAGCTGAAATACTTCCGTAACGTTTAATCATGTAGTTTAATCCAGCATAGACATTTGCTAGTGGATCATAGATATTATTAGATAAACTAGGATTTCTGTAAGTTGCAAATGTATCAGGTATTACCTGTAGTAATCCTCTTGAGTTTTGACCTATAGCAGCATTACTATCCCAGTTATTTGTATCGTTAGGATTTCCGCTGGATTCACGCTGAATAGCATATAAGACATCATTCGTTAAGCTTAAAGGCTGTCCTAACATTTGAAGAGCTTGTTGAACAATATTAGTCCATTGAGCAACTCCTGCATCTGGAACCCAGTTAACATTACCAATTCCTGATATCCCTGCAGCTACTGGATTATATTTAGCGTTATAAGCATTTTGTAATTCAGCAGCTAAAGTATTTCCTACCGCATGACCACCATCAAGAGCCACGAAACCTGTAGCATCACTTCTTGGACGGTGTTTAACTTCACCATTACCGGTATTACCACCAATGTAATCAATTGTTCCACCGTTGACTCCTGCAACAAGTTCTATATGTCTGTTACTAAAAATAGCCGCATAACCCGGCTGCGGAGTCATGGTCCAACGTCCGTTGGCCTGCGCCCACGCAGTAACATCTGGAACATAGTTTGTTGCCGGGAATGGAACCCCAACTTGTTCTGCACAGTATCTAACAAAGGATACACACCATGCACCCGGATTTCCGTAATGTAATCCGAACATGGAAGATCCGTTTAATCCACCTTGACCGTGATAACCAACATACTTCATAGCTTCTTGAATAATAGCTGGTATCGCTGTTGGAGATGCATTTTCAACTGCACTCAAGTCCATTCCTGTAACTTTAGCAATTAAATCTAAAGCACCTTGTTGACTTAAGAAGTCCATCGTTTCAGCAGCGTTAAAGCTACCGTTTTCGAAGGAAGTCTGCATATCATTGATAGTACTGTCGATAAACGCAGTAATATCAGATGGTGACATACCTTGTAATAGACCGGCTAACATCATTTGGCCAATCCAGATCATGTAATCAGATGGTGAGTGAATACCGAGTCCTTTTTCAAATGTTTGTTTTAGCATTTGAACTAACTGGCTTGTTGCAGATATAACCTGACCTTGTGCTGCTGTTATTCCAGCGGCCAGTTGAGTCATCATATCTCTACCTATCTGATTAAACTCAGTTTTGAGTCTACTCATTGTAGCCACTATGTCCTGAACTAACTTATTAATTAAGGCCATAATCTGAGCACACATCTGAGTTAAAATAGTGATCGTATCGGTCCTGATTTTAGTCCATCCGGTGTTAAAATTAGTTACAAGTGTACTTAACCGAACTGCAAGGTTTGCGCTTAAGTTACTAAAGGTTTGTAACAGAGCACTAGCAAAAGCTGTAAATTGAGTTTCAATCTGTATTATCATGGCCTGCATGGTAACTAATGATTGATTTTTAATAACCTCAAATTGAGCAATTGTTGAAAGAGCTATTCCTGCAAAACTACTTGCTAGAAGCTGAGCCATTCCTGCAATAACTGCTTGAACGCTTAAACTAAAGGTATTAAGTAATGTAACGCATTGACTCGAAACTGTAGTGAAGACAGCTGTTATAGATGGAATTAAAGCTCCAAATCCTTGAATTGCAACAGCAACAATCTGATTGACTTGGGCTAGCATAATAGCTTGAACACCGGAAATTGCTACTCCAATTTGCGTTGCAAGTGATCCGAGTCCAGCAACAATATTATTTGTTAAAGCTTGTCCGAGAAGGATAGATCTTTGTGATACATCGTTAAATACAGTTTCAACTTTAGCTTTAAACTCATCTAATTGCTGATTAGCTTGACTAAAGTCAACTCCTCCGATTTCATTCCCACCACTAAACATGCTGGTAATGCTGTCCCATATTCCACCTATCCAACTTGATAGACCTGTCCATACGGACTGAAGTCCATTCCAAAAGCCTTGAAGGAGGTTCATACCGATATCATTAAAGACAGTAGAAGGTGAGGCAATTCCGAAGAATGATTTAACGTTTGTTATGAGTTCATCCCATTTAGTACCAAGCCAAGAAATGAAACCAGTCCATGCAGATTGAATTCCATTCCATAAACCTTGGATTAACTGGCCTCCCATTTCCCAAGCTGCTGTTAATATATTCGGAATAGCTTGATGTATTCCGTCCATAATTGCACTTAGTAATTGGGCTAGTCCTGTTAAAAGTGCAGGAATAGAATTAATTAATCCGGAAACCAAAGCACCAACCATGTTAATTCCGGCTTGTATTATTGTTGGTAAATTTTGGAGAATATATCCACCAAAACTAATAATTAAGGATAAAGCTGTTTGCGCAATCGTAGGTAATGCTTGAATAATTCCAGTAACAAGGCTTGTAACTAATTCAAATCCTTTTGAAATAATTTCTGGTAAATGTTCACCTATGGTCTGAACTAAACCAGAAATCATAACAACAGCTTGAGTAAACAGCGTTTCTTTCATCTGCATCATTCCCTGCAGCCACGCTGCTATTGTTTGTACTCCGGATTGAATTAACGTAGGTAGATTCTCAGCTAAAGAGCCAATAAAGTTTTCTATTATTGTAAGAGCTGTATCCGCTAATTGTGGAATACCACTCATTAAACCGGACAAGAAATTAGTAAGAAAAGTAAAGCCACTAGAGACAATTGTTGGCATTGCTTGTGCTAAACCAACAACTAATTGAAGAACAATTTGAGCTCCAGCACCTACTAAATTCAATGCTGAATTAAGTAACCCTGTAATTAGAGTAGACATAATTACACCGGCTTGAGAGGCAATAGTAGGTAAATTAGCTTTAATGCTTTCGACAACACCGGATATAACAGATCCAAAATTACTGACAAAACCGGATACTGCTGTATCAAAGTTACTAAATCCACTTGCTATATCGGATATCTTTGTACCTGTAGCTATAAAATAAGCTGTCGCTCCTGCAAGTGCTAAAACAGCAGTTAAGGCAAGTGTTGCCGGATTGATAAGACCTAATAACTTTGTACCAAGTGCCGCTATTCCTTGGACGTTCTGTCCATTGGCAGTAACAGCCGTTAAACCTTTTAAGCTCTCTTGAACTTTAGTAATAGTCCCGACTATTGTAGAAGCTGTTGAAAAGCTCATTACAACTGCTAGGATTGCTCCTATTCCAGTTGTTATAGTCTGCCAGTTATTTACTAACCATGAAAATCCAGTAACAAAAGCATTACCTATAGCTTCAACAATTGGTGCTGCTGATTGGCCAATATCATTTAAGGAATCACCTAAACTCTTTATAGCGTTTTGAAATTGATCGTTATTTGCAATATTACTTAAGGCTTCGGAAATAGGAATAAAGGCAAACATTGCATTTGTCTTGAAGTTTGTCCATAATTGACCAAATGTTACCTTCATCTGATCAAACTTCTTATCCGTTTCATTCGCTGCTCCGAGTACTGCATTCTTGACAACATCAGCAGTTAAAGCACCTTCACTAGCTAAGTCCCTAATTTTACTTACATCAACTTGAAGGTAGTCAGCCATCATCTGAGCTATTCCAGGTGCCTGTTCCATTACGGAATTAAATTCATCTCCTCTTAAAACACCTGAAGCTAAACCTTGTGTTAATTGTAAGGTTGCGGCTGACATTTCCTCCGCACTTGCTCCTGAAATAGCAAATTGTTTCGATAACTGCTCTGCAAAATCAACAATTTCAGAAGAACTAGAGAAAGCACTCTTTGCATTATTTCCTAGTTTTGCAACGGTATCTGCTAGAGTAGAATAATCAGCATAAGAACTTAAAGCAGCATCTTTTATCTGATTTTGAAGTTCTTCTGTCGTCTGCAACCCATCATTCATTAAATCAAGCCGGGATGTAGTTTGAGTCATTTGATCAGAAAGATTAATAGCTCCTTTTACTGTCTCAAAACTGGCAAATGCTGCCACTGCTCCGAGAACAGTTGATTTTAAATTACCAAAAGAACTTTCTAAAGTTCCTGTATTTGAATCAATCTGAGATAATTGTTCTTCTGTCTCTTTAGCTTCATCCCCTAACTCGTCTACAGCTTGTGCTGCAGTTTCAGCAGCAGAAGTTATTCGGTTCATTCCAGAACCGTTCATTTTATTTAAACTAGTAGCAGAACCTACGGCTTCTTCACCTATATCAGCTATATTTTTACTTACATTTTCAGCTGCTTTATTAAGACTGTTTAAGTTTGTGCCATTTAATTTGGCAGCTTGATTTGCTGATTGACTAAACTCCTGACCAACATCTTCAATACTAGTAGTAGCTGAATCAGCACTTTTTTTCAGATTGTTTAAACCGGCACTATTAATACTGCTTACATTTTTATCTAGTCCTTGTGCTTTATTACTTGCTTCAGTAAAACCTTGAGATATCTGATCAATGTTGCTACAAGCTTGAGTGATATTTTTCTTTAGATTGTTAAAGTTTTGTTTATCAACACCCTCAATGCTCTTATTAACATCTTCTAGGTAGTTAATAGTTCCTGCTAAAGACTCCGTTATGCTTTTTAACGCCGAAGTCATCTTATCATCAAGGGTAAAACCAAAAGATAGATTTTCCATATTTATCTCCTTCTTGACTTGGCTTGTTGTTTGGCTTTTTCTTCGGCTTTCTTTTGATCTTTAGCTTGTTTCTGTATCGAAGCAATAATAAAGGCCCTCTCACTCTCTTCGTCTACCACTTCTTTTGGTATACCTAAGAATTGAGAAGGCCATATTGCATAATTTGATTTAACTAAAATCATGTAGGCTTCAATCGCATCATCTGTACGATTTGCGCCCTCTAGGAGTTTTTTGCTTCACGTACTGCTTTCGGTTCTGTTCCTGTTGTAGTCGGTTTGGATTCTGTCCCACCTAAATTGGTAATTTCCCCGGAAATACGAGCGATTTCATCAAGATCAAACATCTCATAAATTAATTCCTGTTTTGTGTAGACTCCGTAAAAATCTTGAAGTTCAACAGCTGCTAAATCTGGAGCTGTTATTCCAGTTATTAAAACATCAATAGCAAAATCAAAACTATCTAAGCTTGTTGAACTCATTGAAGTCCCTTCTGCTGGTGGATAAGTTTTTGTATTTTTACTATAAATATTTTTTAGTTCTTGTGGTCTTAAAGACTGGATATCAATTTCACGTTTATCACCAGTTTTTAAAGTAACTGGAATTGTTTTGGTGTTTCTTAATTTATTTGTTTTGACTAAAAAGCTCTTTAAATCTGAAGCCATTTAAATCCTCCTGCTAAGCACTAACAACTGTACCATCGGCTAAAACGGCACCGGCAATATTGGCATATTCTTCTGGAATTTCAACAGAATCACAAGTAAAGTCCATATCTTCTTCAAGTGAAGTAGATTCTGCATCAATTTTAGCTAATGGAACTGTACTAAAATGTACATTTTTATGGACAACCGTTAAAGCACCAATTCCTGTATCTTTATCTTCTACTCGTGTAGTGATATTAATTCTTGGCCATTTACCAGTTGCGACATATTGTAAGAATAGTTTTCTTGCTTCTGGTGATCCATGATAAGCTGTGAAACTTCCTTCATAAGTAATTACAGATACTTTGTGTCCCACAGTTCTTGTTCCGATTCTTGGTACTTCATCTAAAGTAATATTTGCATTTGAGTCAAAGTTCTTTACTTGGAATAAGTCAATTCTTCTAGCATCAATTTCAACAGTTACAGAAGAATCCGTACCACGGACAGTTTGGTAACCTTCTATATACATCTATTAATTCCTCCTAAAAAAATAAGAGCCTATTCCAACACGTAACTGTTGATATAGACTCTTCTTACTGTTCCTTCAATATTTACACTCTGTACTAAATGAACAGCGTACTTATCACTTTCTATTTCGTTTACTTCAATATCAGAACTTGAATAATCTCTTAAGACACCGCTTTTCCAAAGACCCTCAAAAATATCGACACAACGATTCCATAATGTGACTCTACCTTCAGGATTATTTTTAAGTGTTCCAATGTCCTGTGAATTAATAATAGATTCTTCTTCATTGTGAATATAATCAAGAACACGAATAACTTTATTGTTGGCTAACTGGTCATCTCTATCCGTTGTAAAGGACTGGAAAGTATTTATGTCGGTATAAGTTCTTACGTCCCCTAAAGCGATATTATGAAACATGAAATTACCTTGACTAACAAGCAATGGTATCTGAACTTCAGGATAATCCGTATAAATTTCAAGTTCGCCATCATACGGCTTGTTTGTCATTTCATTGGCTAAGTCAATTGCACTTGAATAAGCAGCTGCCCAACATACTAAATCAGCTTCATTTCCAACTCCTGTAACAGGATTTTTAATTGAAGTAACGGCTTCATTATCAGCCTGAACATAGTCGTAAACCCATAATCTGCAGTATTTACCACGCTGTCTTCTCATTCTATCAATATTAGATACGTATAATTCTTTAACAGAATCATCTGTTGAATTACAGAAAATATCATTAAAGAAGTAAGGCTCTAGAGCATTTATTGCATCTAAATGATCTTGACCAGTGACAGTGGTATCTGTTGATCCACCTGTAAAAGTGTAACCGGCATTTTCTTCAATTAATCCTGTCTTGTTGAATATTACATAGTCATTATCGATTAATTGAGTGGCATCAGCTCCTGTTTGAACCGCTTCATTAACAGAGCAGGTATAAGTGCAAGAATTAATAACCGTAACTTTATCTTTAGTTAAAACAGCTTCTACTGTCATTTCACCATTAATTGGTGCACCAGGACTATAAGTAATAATATGTTTGTTGCCGTTAGATAAAGACATATCTTCCATACGTCCCGGAATAAAAGCTAGAATTCCAACTTGGCCTTTTATTCTTACAGATGGTTTATAACCTTCTGGAACATTGCTAAATTGGACAGTTATTTTATTTTTATCAAATGCAAAAGTAGCTGTAGCAGTTTCAACTGCAGTTCCAGATTTTTCAGTTCCTTTATTTAATACAATCTCATCAAGAGAAGCTTCTGGAACAGTTTGAATATCCTTTAAATCTCCATTAAAGTAAGTTGAAACGTCATAGCGTTCTTCATTATTGATATTCTTTAGAACAGATACAGCTATGTTATTTCCCGGTTTGCCTGTATACTTAGCTTCTCCTATTCCAGAAGATTTAGCTTTTCTACCACCAGAATTTAAACGGTATCCAATATATGTAGTAGCATGTCTGAATATTTCTCTTAAAAGTAAATTTTCAGGATCATTATAAGAATGTCCTGTTAATACTTCTGCGTTATTTTTGAATTCTGAATCGGTTATTTGGAAAACTTCATTATCTGGAGCCCAATCAAAGTTTAAAGCACCAGCTGTTATTCCTGAAGTTTGTGGACTGGTTAAAAGTCCTACGGTCTTGTAAAGTATCCACGTACCCAGTTCAGGTTCTTTGTTATAGGCTTTAAATTCTCCACCACCTAAAGGCATTTAATTAACCTCCTTTTCTCTAAAAGCATTAATCTTGTTCCAAACTTCTGATTTGGTATAAAGCTTATTTGGATCAAGCATTGCTCTAATTAAATCCGTATATACTATGAATTCGTTCACTTGGAGTATCTGATCAAGTGAATGTAAACTTTCTTTTTTTGCCATTTAAACAACCTCCACTATGGTGTTTTTTTCTAATCTTTCAATATCTGGCAATTCTTCTGTTCTCGTTTCATGTAAGGTCGTTGTTACATCAAAGAAAATATGAAGAACTCCCTGTTCAGAATCGAATTCTGAATGAACGTTATCAGAACGGTAATTTGTTCCGTCCTCTTTTGGGATCTTTAATAATAAGGGCAATAACGTGAATCTCACTTCATTACACAATGTTTCAGGTTCTTCAACTCCCGGATCAAACACAAGATCAAAATTACAGGTATAAAAAAAACCTGCAGTCTCGATCCGGGGAGTTACCGAATCCCGATAGCAGGTAATAAAAAATCTTGGTGGCTCTACGCCTTGAGTTTGTTCAACATCGCAAAAACTATAATCGGGGTAAACCGAATCAATAAGCAATGCAACTCTATCTATAATTTTTTGATCCATTGTTTTATTTGAAATAATTATTAAGCCATACAGTGGTTAAACGTCTTATTAACCCCGGCATCATTGAATTAGTATTTGCAACTGCTCTTTTTAGCATATACTGTCCGGGTACCCATGCTGAAACTAAAGAAGCTCCTAAAACCGGTACATATCTTCCCGGACGTTGTCTGTGTCCGTACTCAACATAAGGAGCATATTCCACGTTATTTGTAATAGTGATAGTCCGTCTTGTTCCAGTTTTTCTAACTGGTAAACCTTGAACATAATCCTCTATTTGCGAAGAACTTGGCTCTGGACCCGAAGTAGTTAACCCGATCCAACCCCGCTTTAATGCGCCACCTCTTATATCATAGGTTTTACTAAAGTTAGGAGTATCAATTTCAACTTTCTTGTTTTCCTGTGTTGGAGTATCAGGTATGACGTATCTCAAAAAACGCAGTGCAACTTGCTTTGAAATAAAATCACAATAGTCATCTTTATCCCTTTGTAATTTTTCAAACTTATCTTTCAAAGCTTTTAACTGGTCTAATCCTCTTTTATCTACGCCCATTTTTCCCACTTCACAAGTTCTATTTCCTGATGTGTTGGAAAATTATTAGGAACACTCGAACAAGTATAAGCCTCTGTTACTCCATCTTGAGTAACGGTAATTTTGCTATTAGCAGGGATATCAACTTCTTCTTTAGGTGCAATAAATAATTTAATAGTCTGATCAGCATTTGGTAAAACTCTTGTATCACCCGGTTGATTAGAATCGTGAGAAAGTCTACAAGGTATGTTTTCATAAAGCTTATTTGTGACCATTCTATTTTTCTTCGTTTTGGGGTCTTTATGACTTGTTCTAACTTCCACTGTACACAGGCCATCATATAATTGCTCTGCTGCTTCCCTTACTTGTCTAACTAATTGTTTAGTTAATATTTTCTTGTGTTCCATTTAACTTTTCTAACAGTATTTAATATGCAGAGAAATCTGTTCTTATTTCTTAAATGGTCGACTAAGTTATCGAACTGAGCTTCCGGAGATAAACCTCCAGCTTCTGAATCATCACCTAAGTCAACAGTTACATCACCAACTTGTACACTAGAAATACTTTTGTCAAAGCTAATTAATATATTGCCTTCTCCATCTGTTAAGTCTCCTTGTGATTTTTTTAAGTAAATAAAATCACCGACTATTTTATCTAGAACATTATGAACAATTACTTCTGGAATATCATTGCGGTGGCAATAGGCTTTTATAAAGTCCTTAGTGTACTCAACAAGATGTTCTATCCGTCTTAAATCATTCTCAGAAGTGGCTCTGTAACCAAACAATAAATCTAAATGATTAGCAACAGTTTCCACATCTAGTTTCATTTATCAGTCCTTACTTGAAGTAACCGTTGCAACATAAACCTGGTCGATATAAGGAGCTGAAACAAGGCCAGTAGCAGCTGAGATAATCTTTTCTTCTGGTGGATTAATTTCTTCTGCATAAGCTGTAGTAACAAATGCATCCTGTTTTGTTTCTATTCCATGTTTACGTAGTCGTCTACCCTCTGCAGTTGGTCCGTAGAAAGTATCACCAACTTTTGTAGGTGGTAATAGAATAAGCTTATCTTGTGGAATAATAAAATCTGTTTTATATTTACCGTTCTTCTGTAATTTCTTGTACTTTTCACGATAAACACCAAAAGTAGGCATATCCAATTCTTCCATTACCTGATTAACTTTAGACATTGTAATAATTCTGTCTTTTTCTGTTCCGTAGAAAGCGGATCTTACTTTAGGATGTTGAACTAGAGCTCTAATATTCTTCTTACTGGTAATAACACGAGTTGGTCTAACTTCTGTTAGATTTTCAACATATTCCATTGCATCATCAATAAGCTGCAAAGGATCTTTAGACTCATCAGTAAAATCCCAATTGCCAAAGTTCTGTGCCGGCATTTTGTAATCAATAGTTCCTTTGTATCCATTTTCGTTGACTACTAATTTACCGGTATGAAGAATTTCCCCACGCATAACTTCAAAACGTTTTAGGACAGCTCTCACAGTTGCAATTAATTCATTTAAGTATTTGTCCTTAATAGAATTAATAACTGTATCTGAGATTGTATTTTCAAGAGCAATTAAATCTTTTTCTTTAATAGCTACAGCTTGTTTTACAAGGAACATTTCCTGTAAATCAAAACTTACACCCTTTGATTGACGTTCTTCAGCTTTAGCACCAAAAGCGTGGATACTTGCAACATCGGCTATATTGTCATTAGCTGCTTTAAATAATTCCAGTACTAATTCATCAACCTTTTGTTCTGGAAATAATTCAGCTAATGGTCTGACTTCTTCTTGAACTCGCTGTGTATAATCTATTAATCTCTTTTGAAATAAAATATCTTCTATCTGTGCCATTTCTTTTTCTCCTTAAACCGCTTCTTCCGGATCTTGCATTACAATGTGAGGTAAAACAGCTTCTAAGGCTGTCTTTGCTTCTTTTGTGTATTTAGTATCATCTGTATCCTGAGTTCCTGTTTTACCTTCCCAATTAAGTGCTTCACCATAAGGGTATCCAGCTACAACTAAGTCTACTGGTTCATCACCATAAGTAACGTCAACTGAATAATCTGTTATTCCGATTGGTGGCTTATCAAATTCGGATTCAGTTAATTTGCAAACTTCACCATCTTTACTGATAAAAGATCCAATTGGAACTATTTTCTTTCCTTCTTCGTTGGCCTGAACTCCTTCAGATTTAACTGTTCCTGTAAAGCCAACTCGGTCATCAGAGGTTCTCCATATCCTCTTATCTGCAAAATAAGTTTTATAATTTTTTACCAAATATGGCATATTCTCTCCTTAATCCCAGATACCTTTTGTGTTAATTGGTACCTGTTCTACTTCTTTTGAAATTGAAGAATCTTTTACTGTAATTCCAGACTGTGGATTTATTCCACCTTTAGGAGTTTCTGGAGCTACAGTTTTTTCAGCCTTTTCTTCTGTCTTAAATAAAAAGCTTGTTGATTCGTCTTTCTTTACCGATTCGATCATTTCCGATAAACCAGTTATAGAACCATCATCATTAAGTTTTAAAGCATTTAAATCTATAAAAGGAGTAACTGCTTTTGTATTTTTAGCACCAGCTTTTGTTAAAGCATTATCAAGCGCACTGTTTATAAGCTTAGCTTGATAATTCGATTCAATCTCGGCCAGTTTCTTTTCATGATCACTCTTAAGAGTTTTAATCTGGTCTTTTAAAGCTTCTAAACTTTCACTATCTTTAACAGTAGAATCATAATTCTTTTGTAATTCCTTTAAAGCTTCCTGAGCTTCTTTTGCTTTAACTCTTTCAGCTTCGACTTGTGTTTTCGTGCTGGTAAGTTCTACATGAAATGCAGTAAGTAATTCATCTTTTAACGATTCAAGTTGGTCTTTGTCTAACTCAATATTTAGTTTTGTAAAAATCTGGTCTATATCATTCCTTTTCATAAAAAAAACTCCTCCTACGCTTTGTTGTCGCTGTCTGCTCAGCTGAAGTCCAACGGTTTAACGACTAATTGGCCTGTCTATTTATTTCGCCGATATTCTTAAGAAATATCGGAATCATAATCTTGAGAAATTAAAAAAGAGCCATTC
>CANRHC010000029.1 GCA_947630305.1 uncultured Bacilli bacterium | reverse complement strand
CTTGATTAGATACATCTAGCCTTTCAATATCTAAAGATGTGAAACTTGACTGCAAATGTTCATTCCAGCTTCACTTGGATACATTAATCCTAAACCATTATGATATATTCCATCATTTTCTTTTGTCCAAACATTTTGAAATGTATTGCTACTTCCTGTATTTGTTCCCCTTTCTCTTTCATAAAACATTTCTACTGTTACATCATTATAACTGTTACTTCCACCAAGATTCCATATTACATCATTATCCAACATTTTTCTTGCTGTATCATCTAATCCTTTTGGTAATTCGCCATTTCCACTAAAATTACAAGTGCTTTGACTTGCTGTACTTCCATTATTTGCTGTATGGCATTTTCCATTTCCACTGTTGTAATATATACCATTTAACATATCTTTTAACTGTGAATTTGTCCAATCATTTGTATTTGCTTCACTTCTATCCCAAGCATAATTTCCAAAATCTTTTTGACCATTTATACCATTTGTTCTAATTATTTTTATTCTTTGTTCTACTCCACTTGAGGTCTTTACATTTACTAAACCTATTATTTGCCAAATTTCATTATTAAATAGGATATAATTATTTGGATCTTTTCAGGCAAATCGATATTCTGTTTTATTCCAAATACTATCTAATTCAGTTAAGTTATTATGTTCTATTGCATACAACCCATCTTTGCCTTCTAAAGCTAAAGGTATATCTACACCCATATTAACTCCTGTTTTAGGAGTAAAATACAAAGTACATTTTTTTTAGTTGTAATTAAATTTTTTACTAAAGGTGCCCACTCATTTTCATTCCATTCTATTGTTGTACCATTATCACAAGTACCATGATCAAACTAAATTTTCACTATTTCCTTTCTTTGGCATCTCATCTAATTTTTCTTCACCATTATAAAAAACAAAATAAGTATTATCTTTTTCATTCACCCTTTTTATTTTTGATAAAAGTAATGATGTTCCTACTAATATTATTATTAAACTTATAATTATTCTTGTTACTTTTTAATTTCATATGTTATGCCTTCCTTTACTATATATTAAAATATATATCAAGAATATCTTTATTTTGCTAATTTAATTGTTACATCACTTAAAGGATAACTAACACATGGATGAATATAATTATAATTTTTATCAGCCTCTCTAATGCATGTTTCATCAGTTTTTATCTTACCAGATATTAATTTACTACGACAATAACCACAAACTCCAACTAAACATCTTCTTGGAGCATCAATATTTGCTTCTTCCATAGCTTGTGATAAAGCTTCATCTTCATAACAAGGAATTGTAATTTCTTCATCATTAGTTATTACTTTTAAAGTATGTTCTATATGATGTAATTCTATTTCATTTTCTTTATAAATATCATGTCTAATATATTTATTAGGTACATCTAATTCTTTAAATATCTCATTTAAATGATGATAAAAATGAATAGGCCCACATACAAAATAAGAATATTTTCCTACTTCATATTTACTTATCATTTCTTTACTAATCAAACCTGTTTCATATACACTACTTTTTTCATCACTTAAAACATAATTAACACTTATTTTTTCATTTTTACTAGCAAGTTCATCTAATTCTTTTTTAAAAATTAATTCTTTTTCTTCATTTTCACCATAAATAATTGTTAAATTAAAATCTTCTATTTGATCATTAATAGCTCTTGCTAAAGACATTATTGGGGTAATACCACTACCACCAACTAAAGCTAAAACATCATGACAATCTCTAATTTTATTATAAGTAAATTCACCAAAAGGACCATGAATAGTAAATTCCATATTTTCTTTAACTTCATTTAATAAATAATTAGATACTATCCCATTTCTAACTTTTTTTACAGTAATTTGATAACTATCTAAATCTTTAGGTGAACTAGATATTGAATAACTTCTTTTATAAACATGATTATTTTTAAAAACATCTAATACAATATATTGTCCAGCTTTAAAATTAGGCATTACTCCTTTAACTGGTTTTAAAACAAAAGTTTTAGTTTCTAAATTTTCAACTATAATTTTACTAACAACAACTTTAATTTTTTTAGGATGAATAATATTTACTAATTCATTTAATTTATAATCATATTTAACAGGATCAGTATAAGATGAATTAATAATTTTTTCTCTTTCATTTCCTAAATTTTTGAATTTTAACATATCCATTTTTTCATTACCAATTTTAAGTTTCATTTTCCACCCTCCTTATCTAAAGCTTCTAAAGCAACCATTTCTCCTGATTTATATGTTGATGAATAACCATCTAGGCGATTGGCAAAACCACCGGCAAAATATAATCCTTTAATATATTCTTCGGCATCTTTATTCATCATTCTTGGAAGCAAATTATCACTTTTTTTGGCTAAATAACCATATATAACACCATCAGGATGATTAGTATATCTAGCAAAAGTTAAAGGTGTTGCAACTTCAATTTCTTCTATAGCATCAGAAATATTTGTATTTGTAGCTTCTTCAAAAACTTCAATAAAATTTTGGGCAATAGCATCTTTTAATTCAAAATAATTATCTTTATTAGCAATATTAGAAAAAATATCTGAAAAAAGTAATCCTGTTAAATAAAGAATAGTTGTTCCTTTAGGTGAAGCATTAGGAACAGCATTATTAATAACAACACCTACCATATTGTCATTTTTTAATTTTTTCATTCTTTCAAATTCTTTTTTACTATCTAAAGTATGATAAATAAAATATGAATAATTTTTTAAACCTAATTCTTCTGGTGATTTATTAAGTCCTAGATAAACACATATTCCCCTAGCTCCTAGAATTCTAGCATTAGTAAGTTGACGAGCTTTTTTAGGAACTTTATCTTTTTCAATTAATTTTCCATATACTAAATTAGGTGATACATTAGCAATAACAATTTTAGCATAATAAGTTTTACCATCACTAGTAATTACTCCTTTTACTTCATTATCTTCAACTATAATTTTATTAACAGTTGTAAGTAATTTAGCCTCTCCATTAGATTTTAAAAACTCTTCATATATTGCCATTGATAATTCATGAGATTTTTTTAAAGATATAGTTGGATGCAATTTAACATAAGAATAAATCATACTAGCATAATGAACAAAACTAATTTCCGTAGAAGGACTTCCTAAATAAACCCAATAAGTGCTTAAAATTTCTCTAGCTTTCTTTGGCATTTTTAAAGATTCTAAAACTTTTTCTAAAGAATAACTAGCACATATCATAAAATTATAATATTTTTCTTTTAAAACATTAACATCAACTTTACCATGACAATCATTTAAATATTGTAAAGCTTCTTCAATTTCTTCACATAATTGGAAAAAAGAAGTCATACTTTCTTTAGAATTGGGAACATATTCTTCCATTTTATTAATAAAATTTTCAACACCAACTGGCATAGTATATTCTTCTTTATTATCTAAACTAATAACATGAAAAGTTTCATTAATATCTTGCATTTTTACTTTATCTAAAAGATCTAAATTTTTAAATAATTTATATACCTCACCTTCTTGTAAAACATTACTAAAACCACATAATTCATGAAGACTTGCTTCAAATTCAAAACGACCACGAATAAAAGAAGTCGCAACTCCACCAACAGTATTATGACTTTCTAATAATAAAACTTTTTTACCTTTTTTCTGTAAAGTTAAAGAGGCAATTAAACCACCATTACCTGCTCCAATTACAATCGCATCATAATTCATTTTAAGCACCCTTTCTATTATTACTAATTATATCAAATATCTAATTAAAAAAAAAGAACTATATTATTTTCAATAGTTCTAAAAAAATTTGTAAATGAATTTGTTCATCTAAAATAATTCTTTCAATTAAATTTTTTATATAACAATCATCAATAACTGTTAATAACATTTGATAATCATGAATAGCTCTTTTCTCACTTTCAATATCAATTTCTAAAATAGTTTTTAAATCAGTATCATAATAAACATCATCACTATTCCAATAACTTTTCATATTAAAATTACAATCAGCATAAATGGGAGATGAACCTAAAGCTTTAATAGTTTGGCCTAATAAATATAAATGATGCATCTCTACTTTACTAATTTCTAATAAGGTATGGGCAATTTCTTCATTAATATTTTCTAAAACCATACTTTGATAAACATATAATAAAATTTGAGTTAATTCACTTTCATTAGAAGAATAAACATGACTAAGTAAATTAGCTGTTTCTTTAGATTTTTTAACAACTTGAATTTTAGGATAAGGAATATCACTGTAAACTTTCACGATTATCACCTATTAAAAAATATGAAAAAAAGGACTAATTTAGTCCATTAATATTTACAAAACGCATTGTTTTAATACTTTGTTTTTGAAGTGGTTTATCGTATATATCAGTTTTAACTTTAGATATTTCTAAAGCAACATCATAACCAGCAATAACTTTACCAAAGGCTGCATAATCACCATCTAAATAAGATACATTATCACTTGTACAAATAAAGAATTGACTTGATGCTGAATTCATATCATTTGATCTAGCCATTGAAATAATTCCTTTTTCATGTTTTAAATTATTTTCAACACCATTATTTTTAAACTCACCTTTAATAGTTTCAGAAGAACCTCCCATTCCCGTACCTTCAGGATCTCCACCTTGAATCATAAAATCTTCAATAACTCGATGAAAAATTAAACCATCATAAAATTTTTCACTAACTAATTTTTGAAAATTTTGAACCGTTATAGGAGCAATATCAGGATATAACTCTAATAAAATAACTTTATCTTTATTAGTTACAATCTTAACATAATTAGTTACTTCTTCAGTTTCCGTATATTCCATATTATCAATTGTTCCTTTCGTTAAATCTTTACTCTCACAACCCGTAAAAAATACTAGCATTGCTAATAAAAATAATAAAATACAAATTCTTTTTTTAATTACAACATCTACCATGATACTCTCCTTTTAGCCTAAAAACATTTTAGCACAACCTAAAAGGTAATACAATTATTTTTCACTCTTAATTAATTGTTTAGTTAATATATTTGATTCTTCATAATATTTGAAGAAATATTGACTTGAAAAGTTTTGAAGCATTTTTCTTTTAATTTCAACTGGTAAATTTTTAAATATTTGTTCTATTTCTTTTGTACTTAAAGTATTTATAATATCTCTTTTTAAATTATTGCAATATTCTTCATATTTGTATTGAAAAGTTGAAGTTTGGGATAGTTCATTTGTAAATTTTACTAAAATATTTGATAAATATTTATTTAATATTGGTATAAATTCCTTAGTATGGGCATTGAATTCTAATATAATTTTATCGCAACTGATCCCTTTTTGATTTTCCATTTCAAAAGAATATTCAAAACTTAATGAAAAAGATTTTGAAAAAAGAGACAAATCACTTATATATGGATATTCGGTAATCAAATAAGAAATAAGTTCATTAACTATTTCTAAATTTATATATTCATCTAACTTATAGAAAGTTGAAGTTGAAGATTTAGAATATTCATTTCCATCTAAAAAGCCAATAGCAGTGATAGGTTTATTATCATATGTTGCTCCAAAAGTAAAATATATTTTTATTACCTTATTTTCTTTTGAATTTTTTCTAGGATTTGAAATAGGATGAATTTTAACTATTTCATCTTCTATTTTTTTAGAATATCAATCATAATTTTTCTCTTTTACTTTTATTCATAACGATATTTTAAAAGGCTTTCTTTAATTTCTTTATTTACTCGATAAGAATCTCTAATTTTACTTATTGTTTTATTTTGGACAAATTTAGTTAAATGATTATTTTTTAGATAAGGCCAAGTTATATCTGGATATTTAATAAAACATTCAGATATTAACCAAGAAGATGCCATATTAATATAATAATCATCTTTCTTTATTTGTTCAACTAAAGAAAAAATCGTTTTTAAATATTTTTCTTCAACATAATTATTAAGTAATAAAACTAAACCAACTCTTACTGTATATTCATGTTCACTATTTAAATAATTATTAATTTCTAATAAATACTCATCTAAATCTTTAATTTTTAAACTATTACAAAAACTATCACAAATAGCCCAATTATCAATTTCTTTAAGATAGTTTTTAACATAAAAATCATTATTATCTAAAATGGTAATTACTAAACCTTTAATTAAAACTTCTTCATAATATTTATTTTGACAAAATTCTAAAAAAGATTGAGGATTATTTTGACCTATTTCTTTAACAACTTTTCTTAAAATAGGCATTCTTACTCCTAATATTTCATATTTAGTATTAATTATTTTCTTTTGAAATTGTTGATAATTAGAATCACTTATTTTTTTTAAATAATTAACAAATTCTTGATATTTTTCTTTACTCCATTTCATTTTTTACTCCTCATCTGGTTTCATAACCGGAAATTTATGATACATAAAATCATTATCATAATATTTATCATATAGTTTTCCAACAATTGTTAAAGGTGGAACTTTCCTATTTCTAAGAGCCATTCTTCCAAAAGCTGTATAAGTTAAAAATAAATCAACACTTACAATTAATAAAAGGCTATAATAAATTACTTTAGCTAAATAATAAGGAATAGCCTCAATTAATTTTGATAAAGTAGGATATAAAACTTTCATAAATACTAAACCAATTAATCCCCAACCTAACATATAAATAATTGTTGTACGTCCATTAATATTTAAAAATTTATTTGTACAATCCCAAAACTTAACATCAAAGAAAAAATCAGCTATAAAACTAGTTAAATATTCACTAAAGCCACCTAATAAACAACAATATAAATAAGTTTTAAAATATGATCTTGTTTCATTATTTTTATGTAAAAATAAAATAAACATTAAACAACCTAAACCATAAATAGGACTTAAAGGAGTATAAATTAAACCTTGCCGATTAGTAATTTCTTTATACTTTATATACCACAATATTTCTTCATAATATGTACCAAAAAGACTACCAACTACAAATAAACAAAAAACCTTAGCAAAACAAAAGTCTTTTGCAAAAACTTTTTCATTTTTCATAATTAATTTTATCTCCTTTTTCATTTTAACCTTTTTACTAAATTTTGGCAATTGTCTTTTTTGAAATATTTGTTATAATTTTTAAAGAACAAATGTTTGGGAGTGATAATATGACTGAAAAAATTAATAGAAATATTTTATGTATTGATTTAAAAAGTTTTTTTGCTTCAGTAGAATGTGTAGAAAGAGGCATTAATCCTTTTACTACACCATTAGTTGTTGCTAATAATACTCAAGGAAATGGAGCAATTACTCTTGCTATTACACCTTATTTAAAAGCAAAAGGTATTCCATCACGAACAAGGCTTTATGAAATACCCAAAAATATAACTTATCAAATTGTCCAACCAAGAATGAATTTATATATTAAAAAAAGTATGGAAGTAGTTAATATTTATTTAGATTTTGTCAGTGAAGAAGATTTACACATTTACTCTATTGATGAATGTTTTTTAGACGTGACAACATATTTAAACTATTATCATTTAACTGATGAACAATTAGCTTTTAAAATTTTAAAAACAATTGAAGAAAAAACCGGACTTACTGCTACTTGTGGAATTGGTCCCAATATGTTACTTGCTAAAATTGCTATGGATAAAGAAGCAAAAAAATATAAAAATGGCATTGCTAAATGGACTTATGAAGACATTCCTTCTAAACTTTGGCCAATTACACCTTTAAGTGAAGTTTGGGGCATTGGAAAAAGACTTGAAAAAAGACTTAATAATTTAGGAATTTATAAGATTGATGATTTAGCACATTATAATAAAAATATTTTAAAAGAAAAATTTGGTATTTTAGGTGAAGAACTATATGAACACGCAAATGGAATTGATAATTCTTTAATTAGTGAATTTAAACATATTGCTAAAGAAAAATCAATTAGTCATAGTCAAGTTTTATTAAAAGATTACTACGATGATAATATTTTATTAATTATTGAAGAAATGTTAGAAGTTTTAACAAGAAGACTTAGAAGTGAACACTTAGAATGTCAAAATATTCATTTTAAAATTACTTATTCTAAAAATATTGGTGGTGGTTTTGCTCATAGTTTAAAACTTTTAAATGCTACTGATTCATTAAATGAATTATATGTTGTTTGTAAAAGTATATTTGACCGTTATTATGAAGAACATACACCTATTAGAAAAGTAGGAATATCTTTAGGAAAATTATCTAAAAAAGAAGGGATTCAATTAAATCTTTTTGAAAATTTACAAACGCAAATTAATAAAGATCATTTAGATTTTATTTTAGATAATGTCCATCAAAAATATGGTAAAAATAGTATTTTAAAAGCTACAAGTCTCCTTTCTTATTCAACAATTAAAGATCGTAACCAAAAAATAGGAGGACATCATGAATAACCGTAATGAAATAAAATGGCTTCCTTTTAATTCTTTAATTTCTTCAAATGAAGTTATTAAACAATTAAAATCAAAAAGAAACTATAAACAAATGCCATCTTTAAGTGAAGATGAATTAATTAATATAGAACGTCTTATAAAACAGGCTTTTCATACCAAAGAAAAAATCCAAGTTACTTATTTTTGGTTAAATCAATATTATACAAAACTTGGATTTATAAAAAACATTAACTTAAATCAAAATAAAATATTCTTTGAAGATAATTCATTTCTTTATTTTGAACAAATTTTAAAAATAAAATTATTTTCTTCTTGATAAATACTCATTATTTATTTTTTCTTCTAATTTAAGTAAATTATCTAAACGACTTTGATTAAACATTAAAGAATTTTGTTTAGCTTTAATTTCTTCATATTCATTAGCATAATCATACTGTGTTTTTAACTGTCTTCTTTTCTTAGCATATTTTTTAGTAATTTTGGTTTTTTTATTTTCATAAATAACCCTATTAACTAATAATTTATTTTTATATAATTGTAATAATAATCTTTTCTTTCTTAATTCTTCTTCATCATATTCTTTTAAAATTCTTTGACAATTATGATATTTATCTTGTTTTAAGATATTTATAGTATCATTAATCATCAAATTATTAACATAACTTATTTTAGCCTTTACATTAAAAATTTCACTATTATATCTAGTATTTATCAATTTATTACTAGAATTTTCTAATTTATGAAGTAAATTTTTAACAATGTACAAACGATTTTGACTATTAATTTTATCTAATAAAACTGTTATATCACCTAAATATTTACCATCATAATCAATAAAAACACCTTTAGAATGTTTATAAGCAAAATAACATGTTAAACCATTGTTAAAGAAAGCAATTAAAGGATTACCATAATAATCTAATTCTAAAGTTATACTTCCATTACTAATTTTATTAATTTTATTATTTTCATAATAAAAACTAATAATTTCATTTAAATCTCTATAATCTTGTCTAATTAATTCTCTATTTTGATTATAATAATTAATAATTCCCATTTCATCTTTTTCAATAATACAATTCATAAAACAACCCCCGTTAACGAGGGATACTATATCATAAAATTTAATAAAATGCAAATTAAAACAGAAAAAAAGAGCACAATGTACTCTAACCATATGAGATATAAATTTTAGAAACAATTATAAAAATTATCTCTATATTAAAACATATTACTATGTTCTAACCAATTTGGTGGAGGATGTGGGATTCGAACCCGCGACCCCCTGCGTGCAGGGCAGGTGCTCTAGCCAGCTGAGCTAATCCCCCAACAACAAATTAATAGTATCATAGTTTTTTTTTACTTGCAAGCTTTTTTTGCTTTTTTTTCTTCTTTAGGCATCATTATTAAAGTAGAAGTTTCCTTAAAAGTTAATTTACTATAAATATCTTTCATATCTTCTATTTTAATATTTTCAAGCATTTCTTTTTCATTATCAATAATTTTACCTTCATATGTTAAAGAATTACATATAATATCATTTACTTCTTCTAAATTTTCATAACTTAAAACTAAAGTAGCAATAGCAGATTTAATTTTCCTTTCAACATCCATTTCATATATTTCCATATGTTTTAATCTTTCCATTAAAATTTTTTCCATATCTATTGGATACTTAGTTCTACAACCTACTTCTAAAATCAGATAATCATAAACTTTATAAGCTGTATAATATAAATTATAAACTAAATTTTTTTCAACTAAATTTTCTTTAAATAAGGTTGTACTGCCAAAATTAGATTCCAATAATAATCTTAAAATACTAATTACCTTTAAATAATTATAATCATTAAATAAACTTAAAGGAATCTTAACATCTATAGTAATTTCTGGTACTTCAACATTAACATTAATAACCTTTCTTTTAATATTAACTTTTTTACCTTCATGATAATTCAATAATTTTGGTTTTGACCATTTAACACTTTTCTTATCTTTAAAATATTCTTTAATAACATTTAAACATTCATAAGGATCAACATTGCCCGTTAAAACAAAAGCCATATTAGAAGGATGATAAAAAGCCTTATATATTAAATTTAATTCATCTAATTTAATAGCTTCTATATTTTCTTTACTGCCTACCAATTCAATATTATTAGGATATTTTTGAAATAACATATCGTTCAAAGTAAAATATGATATAACACTTGCATTATCAACTCTCATTCGCATCTCTTCTAAAATTGGAACTCTTTCATGTTCTACTTCACTTTCTTTAAATTCCTTTTCAAAAATTGATTTTAATAATAAAAAGATATTTTCTTTTAATTTAGTAGTTCCAATAAATTCATAAGCAGTTTTCATATTACTTGTAACAGCATTACTATAACTTCCTAATTTATTAAATTTTGAAAGCATGGGTTCATCACTTTCACACATAATATGTTCTAGATAATGAGCTGACCCTCGATGAACATGATACTTTTTATTTTTCCAAGTAAAATCTAAATAATCACCACCATAAAAAACATTTAAAACACCTTGAAAAGAATGACAATGCTTATTAGACCAAATATAAATATCTAAACCATTAGTAAGTTGTTCATAATAAATAGATTCATTAATTCCTTTAATTTTAATCTCTTCCATTACAATCAACCTCCTTTAAAATATAAGTTAACGTTTTCTTTAATTTTTTAGCAAACTTTTTAATATCATTTATAGTTACATTCTTAATTAACTTTCTTCTTTCTTCTGGCATTGGACGATTAAATAAAACATTCATATAATATTCACCTATTAAATATTCTTCATCATCTTCATTCATTGTCATATTAGACATCACTTTTTCTTTTTGAGTTTCAAAATAATTATCATCTATTTTACCAGTTTCCATTTCTTTTACAGCTTTTAAAATACCTTTAATAGCTTCTTTAACATTTTCATACTTTAAACCGGTATATATTAAAAGATATTTATTTGGATAATCAAATCTAATACCTCTTGAATATACTAAAGGATTTTCAATTCTTAAATATCTTGCTAATTTATCTGACTGATTCGCACGACCTAAAATTTGTAAATATAAAGTAGAAACAGCATATAATTCAAAATCAGTTAAATCTTCAAATTGAAAATACATTAAAACTTGAGTTTGAGCATATTTTCCTTCAACCTCTAACTCTTGATAAGAAGATATTTTATTAGATAAACTATTAGAATATTTTTTCTCAACAATAGATTTTTTTTGAAAATATTTATTAATAAATTTAACACACTTATCCATATCTAAATCACCAATAATTAAAATATCAGCTTTAGAATCTTCAAATAATTTATGATAATCATTAATTAAATCATCATTTGTAATACTATCTAATTGTTCATGAGTTCCATTTATCACTTGACCAGAAATACTATCTCCAAATAAAAATTTTCTTGACTCACAAAAAGCATAAGAAAAAGCATCTTCTTTATAATGATCAATACTTCTATGAATTCTTTCTTTAATAATTTCTTTACTTCTTTCATCAAACATATCATTATTTATATTAGGATTTAATACTTGTTCACAAAGAAACTTAATACAATTTTCTAAATATTTAGAATCATTTATATATTTAGGACTAACAAAATCTAAAGCAAAACTTGAAATATAAGATTTTCCTAATCTAGAATAATTAGTATAATATACACTATTATAAAGATTTTCTAGGGCAATTAACATGTCTCTTTTAGTAGGATATATTTTACTAGTATATCCCATCAAATTAATTAAAAAAGACCGTAAAGGCATGAAAAGATTATCAACATCATCAATAAAATTTATTTCCATATGAACATTTTTAAATTGCTCACTAAAAATAGTTAATACCCTAAAGCTTTCAAAATCATATTGCTTATATTTCATTTTGACACCTCTTTCATTATTATACACAAACTTTGAAAATTTAAACTCAATACATATATAATAACAAATGTTTTTAAAAAAAGATATTGCTTTTAGATTAAAAACAATACCTTACAGTCAACTACATGTTAATTAAAAAATTAGTCATTTAATTTTAACCTTTTTCTAATATTTTTAAATTATTTCAATAAATACTATTAAATAAATATCCATCATAATTATTTTTCTTCTACTACTTCTTTATGAGTTATCTTATTACTTATGAAAATTATAGATTATTTTTAAAAATCACTGCTAATAGTTATTTTAATTATTTAAAAAGTTACACCTTCCCAAGATGAATGTACAGAAACATCTGGTCTATTGGCTGGACAGCCTTGAAACATTGCAGTTATTTTAACTCCAGCATTATGAACAAAATTTGCCCCATAAGTAATATTTTGTAATTTACTACATCCATTAAACAAGTATCCCATATCTGTTACCTCACTGGTGTCAAAACTGCTTAAATCTAAAGTTTGTAATTGATTACTATAAGCAAACATACTAGTCATTTTTTTTACTTTACCGGTATTAAAATTTTGTAAATTTAAAGATTGTAAATTACTCATATAAGCAAACATACTACTCATATCTGTTACTTTAACAGTATCAAATTTACTTAGATCTAATTCTTGCAATTGTTTGCAACTGTAAAACATATTACTCATATTTGTAGCAGATCGTCCAAAATTATCAGAAAATATTATATTTGATATACCGCTTTCTCTAAACATATAACTCATATCTGTTACACTACTTGTATCAAATCTACTTAAATCTAAACTTTGTAAGTTACTCATTCTTATAAACATATCACTCATATTTTTTACTCTACTGGTATTAAAATTACTTAAATCTAATTCTTGTAATTTACTACATCCAGAAAACATAGAATTCATCTGTGTTGATGCTGAGCCAAAGTTTATTGGAAATGTTATATTTTTTAGATTACTCATTCCCTCAAACATTCCTAACATATTTTCTACTTTCCTAGTATCAAAACCACTTAAATCTAATTCTTGGATTTGTTTACAACCCATAAACATCCAATACATATTTGTGACATTACTCGTATCAAAATGACTTAAATCTATTTCTTGTAATTGACTACAATATTCAAACATAGAATTCATATCTGTGACACTACTGGTATCAAATGTTTCTGGGAATTCTAATTTTGTTAAACTTTCCAAATCGCTAAACATGGAAGCCATAATTATTACATTGCTTGTATTAAACACATTTATATCCAATTTTAGTATTTGATCACTATAGTTGAACATAGCTCTCATATTTGTGACACTACTGGTATCAAATGTTTCTGGAAATTCTAATCTTGTTAAACTTCTCATCCAAGCAAACATATCACTCATATCTGTTACACCACTTGTATTTAGATTTTCTATTCCTTCTATTTCTGTTACTTTTGAAAAATGATAAAATAAATATGAACTATCACTATTTAATTTTATTCCCCCATCTCCTTGTAAATATCCGATACAATTGGTATCTCCTGTTTCACATACTACATAACTTTGAACCCCTTTATCATTTGTACTACTTTCATCAAATGGACCATATACTACTTGTCCATCACCTGCTGTTTTTGCTTTCTTCTTTGTTTCTATTACTATTTTGGTTATATTATCTTTATAACCCCACATTCCATTTTTATCAGAAGAACCATTAATTTTTCTTAATGTTCCAGCATTGGCAAATTGATCATGTTTATATTCTGCACTTAAAGTTATTTTCCCTTTCCATCCTGCATTTTGAGTATCTTCCCTTAATGGTGTTTCTTCATCCATATATACTAATAAATTATATTCTTTTACTTCATTTGCTTTTAATGTAAAATTATGTAATTTATAAGCATGTATGGCATCATCTATTACTTTATTGGCATCATTATTTTCATTTTCCATTAATCTTGTACTTTTATTTAATTTACTATGATAATCTGTTTCATATAGTATGGCATCTATCCACTCATCATCTAATTGTTTATCACTATCTACATTTAAACTTTCTAAATTTATTGTTGCACTTGCTAAGCTACTACACTTGTTTGTTATTGTAAAATGATATGGTGTTTCATTACTTAAAAAATCTTCTAATTCATTACTTGGTATTGGAAAACTATTATTTAATGATATGTCATTTTCTCCTACAAAATCGATACTAAAACAATCTGTTCCTACTATATTTTCTCCTGTTTGTTCTTTTGTTATTCTCCATATTGCATATGTTAATCCTAATGTTATAAGTATCAAACATACTACTCCTATTATCATTATTACAAATGTTTTATTTTTCT
>CANRHC010000028.1 GCA_947630305.1 uncultured Bacilli bacterium | reverse complement strand
AAAGGAGGTTTTTCTGTGCAACGCTAAAGCTTTTTAGAACCCCCAGTACAACTGGGGGTTTTCGTAAACCAAAAAAAACTTAGCCACAAGACTAAGTCAATTTTTATTTTAAAGCTTCAAGAAGTTCAGCCTTTTTCATAGTTGAATAACCTTTAATGCCTTTTTCTTTAGCAACAGCTTTTAAATCAGCTAAACTCATTCCACTATAATCTTCCTTTTTAGAAGATTTAGTTTCAGTCTTTTTAGTTTCTTCTTTAGCTGGTTTAACCTCTTTTTTAGTTTCAACTACTTTCTTCTCGGCTTTTTTTCCACTTTTTAAAGCATCTTTACTAATAGCTACTAAATTACTAAAAGCTTCTTTATTATCAATTGCCACTTCAGCTAACATTTTACGATTAATTGTAACTCCAGCAATATTTAAACCATTAATAAATTTTGAATAACTAATATCATTTTCACGACAAGCTGCATTTATACGAGTAATCCATAGTTTTCTAAATTCTCTTTTCTTTTGTCTTCTATCACGATATGCATAAGCACCACTATGGAATACTTGTTCTTGAGCAGTCTTATATAAACGATGCTTTGAGCCAAAATATCCTTTAGCTTGTTTTAATACTTTTCTACGACGTGTCTTTGAAACACTTCCACCTTTAACTCTTGCCATATTTTCACCACCTATTAGATAACAGATTTAATTCTGCTAGCCTCTCCTTTACTTAATGTTCCTTTATTTCGTCTTTGACGAATTTGTTTTGCACTATCTTTACTTGTTTTATGATTTCCACCACTTAACTTATAAACTAGCTCACCATTTTTTTTCTTTTTAAAAACTTTACTACTAGCTTTATGAGTTTTCATTTTTGGTCCCTTAGCCATAATACATCCTTCTTTCTTAAATTATTTATTAGGTGCAAGAATAATTGTCATAATTCTACCGTCTTGTTTAACTTGGGTTTCAATATTAGAAATATCACTTAATTTATCGGCAAAACGATTTAAAACTTCTCTTCCTCTTTCTGGATGAGACATTTGTCTTCCTTTAAAGCGAATAAATCCCTTTACTTTATGTCCTTTAACTAAATATTCACGAGCATTTTTAACTCTTGTTTCAAAATCATGAATATCAATATCAGGACTTAAACGATATTCTTTCAAATCTTTATTAGTCTCACGTTGCTTTTTTAAAGCCTCTTTTTGTTTCTTTTGTTTTTCATAACGATATTTGTTATAATCCATAATTTTAGCAACAGCTGGGGTTGCAGTTCCACTCATTAAAACTAAATCAAGCCCCGCAAAAGAAGCAACAGTTAAAGCATCCTCGCGACTTTTAATACCCATTTGTTCTCCATTCGGTCCAATTACCATTAATTCAGCAACATTAATTGCCTCATTTATTAGTAATTCATCTTTTTTACTTGCTATATAAATGCACCTCCAAATATGATAAAAGGTAGATAAACTAATATCCACCTAACTTTAATAAAAAAGATAACAAAAAATCTTTTAAAAAAGCCTTTAACCCAGTAATAAATCACTCAGGTGAATGTGGATACATTTCTTTCCTTTTTCATAACACACTAGATTTTACATTATTAATATATGAATGTCAAGTAAAAAATTATCCTTCAAAATAATATCATTTACAAAAATTATTAATTACTATATAATTTTTTAAAGGAGTTTTGATTATGTTAAATGCTGTAAAAAGAGTTTTATTTGTCGCGATAGGAATTATTTTACAATTTGGTTTTCTAATATCTATTCAATTATTTTTTAAAGATAAGATAACAATTATTAGTTTATTTTATGAAATTTCAAGTATTTTAATTATCCTTGGTATTTTAAAAAATAGTACAAGACTTTCAAATGATTTACCTTGGATAATTATTATTTTACTATTTCCCATCTTTGGAACTATTCTCTTACTTACTTTAGGTCGCAATTACTCTAAAAATAAATTACAAAGAAATATAAATAAAATGGAAAAAGAATATTCAAAATATTTAAAACAAGATGAAAATATTAAAAACGAAATAATAAATAATGATTTAGAAAACTTAAATTATATTATGAATCGAACTAATTATTTTATAAGTAAAAATAATGATGTTACATATTATGAATTTGGGGAATTATTTTATCCAGAATTAATTAAAGAATTAAAAAAAGCTCAAAAGTTTATTTTTATGGAATATTTTATTATTAATAAGGGTAAAATGTGGAATGGTATATTAGATATTTTAAAAGAAAAAGCAGCAATGAATGTTGATGTTAGAATACTTTATGATGATATGGGTAGTATAGCTATGTTATCAACAAATTATCCTAAAGAATTAGAAAAATATAATATAAAATGTATTCCTTTTAATAAATTAAGTCCTTTTAGAGGAATTTTTATGAATAATCGTGATCACCGAAAAATGACAATTATCGATGGAAAAGTTGCTTTCTCAGGCGGAGTTAATTTAAGTGATGAATATATTAATGTAAATAGTCGCCTAGGAATATGGAAAGATAATGGCATTAAAATAGAAGGTGAAGCTATTTGGAATCTAACTGTAATGTTTTTAACTATGTGGAATGCTTTTAATAAAGAAGATAATGATATTTTAAAATTTAAATATGATTTTCGAGAAAAAAACAATGATAATGGGTTTGTAGTACCTTATGGAGTATCTCCTTTATATAAAGATTTAATTGGTGAAGATGTTTATATTAATATGATTAATGGTGCTAAAAAATATTTATATATAATGACACCATACTTAATTATTGACACAGATATGGTAAATTCTTTAATCCGGGCTGCTAAAAGAGGTGTTGATGTTCGCATATTAGTACCTGGTATTCCTGACAAAAAAATTGTCTACACCTTAACATCATCATTTTTTAAAATATTACATGATAATGGAGTGAAAATTTATAAATACTCTAAAGGATTTGTCCATTCTAAAGTTTTCTTAACCGATGATAAAAGAAGCGTTGTAGGAACAATAAATATGGATTATCGTAGTTTATACTTACATTTTGAAAATGGAATTTATATGGAAAATGTTAAAGAAATAAAAGCAATTTTAAATGACTTTGAAAAATCTTTTAAAGAAAGTCAAAAGCTTGAAGATAAAGACATAAAAGTCGGTTTTTTCAAATCATTATGGCAAGCTATATTAAGATTATTTGCTCCATTATTCTAAAAAAAATAAGCTGGTTTTAAATCAGCTTATTTATTTAATTTTTCTTTTAATTCAGATCCAGCTTTAAAATTAACTCCCTTACTAGCAGCAATTTTAATTGTCTCGCCAGTTTGAGGATTACGACCTTCTCTAGCAGCTCTCTCAGATATTTTAAAAACACCAAAGCCAGATACTGAAACTTTCTCGCCTTTTGCTAATTCACTTTTAAATAATTCAAATGTAGCATTAAATACTCTTTCAGCATCAGCTTTTGTAACATTTGCACTACTAGCAATAGCTTCAATCATTTCAGCTTTTTTCATCAACTTGCACCTCCTATCTCAACCATTAATAATTTTATCATAATTTTAACATTTTTTTTAGCCTTTTTATTAGTATTTATTAATTTATCTATAAAGTTTGTCAAAAACCATAAATATTTTACATTTTTAATTTACATTTTTTAACTTTCTTCACTAATTGTTTTAAAACCATAATGTTCTCTTATTTTATTTTCTAATTCAATTTTTAAAGCTTTATTTTCTTTTAATAAATTCTTAACATTTTCTTTACCTTGACCAATTTTTTCACCTTTATAAGCATACCAAGCTCCTGATTTATCAATAATATTTAATTCACTTGCTAAATCAACAATTTCTCCTTCTCTACTTACTCCTTCACCATACATTATATCAACACAAGCACTTTTAAATGGTGGAGCAACTTTATTTTTAACAACTTTAATATTAGTTTTATTACCTATAACCGAATCATTTCCTTTAATTTGTTCCCCTCTTCTAACATCTAATCTTATAGTTGAATAAAACTTTAAGGCACGACCTCCAGGAGTAGTTTCCGGATTTCCAAACATAACTCCAACCTTTTCCCTTAATTGATTAATAAAAATTGCTGTTGTTTTGGTTTTATTAATTGTACCAGATAATTTTCTTAAAGCTTGACTCATTAATCTTGCTTGAAGACCAACATGAGCATCACCCATTTCTCCATCAATTTCAGCTTGAGGAACTAAAGCAGCCACTGAATCAATTACAATTATATTTACCGCTTCACTTCTAACTAAGGCCTCGCATATTTCTAAAGCTTGCTCACCTGTATCAGGTTGACTTAATAATAATTCATTAATATTAACCCCTAAATTCTTGGCATATACTGGATCTAGGGCATGTTCAGCATCAATAAAAGCCGCCCTTCCACCTTCTTTTTGAACTTCAGCAATCGCTTGTAAAGCAAAAGTAGTTTTACCAGAAGATTCAGGACCATATATTTCAATAATTCTTCCTTTAGGATAACCACCAACACCCAAAGCAATATCTAAAGTTAATGAACCAGATGATGTAACATCAATTTCCATATGTTCATTACCACCTAATTTCATAATAGCCCCTTTACCAAACTGTTTTTCAATATCAGCCAAAACTTGTTCTAAAGCTTTATCTTTATCTTTTACATCTTTAATTGCTTTCATAACATCCTCATCTTTCTAACAAATTTATTTTATCTTAGTTTTAAAACTTTGTCAACGTTTTCAACGAACATTTGTTTTAAATATAATTTTACTTAAAAAGAAAAACCTCTTTTTAAATGAGGCTTATTATAAGTATAAAAATATCTATAGTAAAGACATTCGACAAAAAATATCATTCTTTTTTAATTTGAAAATAATAAATAATTCCTGAAACAACTGACAAAACAGTTGCTAGATAAACAAATATATAATCTAATTTAATATTCCATAATTCAAAAGGCATATTATAAAATAAAACTAAAACTAAACCAATCATCATACAAGCAGTTTTAATTTTACCCCAAATATTAGCTTTAACAACAGTTCCTTTACTAGCACTTAAAGTCTTTAAAGCATCTACAATAACATCTCTTGTTATAATTATAACAGGTATAACTTCGCTTATAAAACCTTGATAAGCCAAAATAATTAATAAACCATTAACTAATATCTTATCAGCAATAGCATCTAAGCAAGCTCCAAAATCACTACACATATTTTTAGATCTGGCAATTCTCCCATCAAAATAATCAGTAATTGAAGCAATTATAAAAACAAGTCCAACAATTAAATACCTTACATCTACTAAAACCTTACCACCTGCTAAAAAAGTAGGAAAATTAATATTAAATTCATTCCAAGGTATCAATAAAAATACCATTATAAATAAAGACATTACAATTCTACTTATAGTTAAACGGTTTGCTAAATTCATAAACTCTCCTTTTCTAAGCAACTTGACTTGCACTCCAAAAAATAATTAAAATAACAGCTATTATTAAACCAATATATATTAAAATATAACTTTTTTTAGAACTTTTAATAGTTGGATTAGTATAAGGAGATACAACTTTATCTTCTTGTTTTTCCTTACTTTGTTCCATCACTTTTTTTTCAATCTCTTTTATAGGAATTTTAGATGTATATTCAAACATATATTCATTAAATTCATCAATCATTTCTTTTTCATTTAAACCTAAATATTTTGCATAAGAACTAATATAATTCTTAAGTTCAAAAATATCTTTAAAACAACCAATACTACCAGCTTCTATATTATCTAAAACAACATTTTTAATATTTAAATCCTTAGAGGCTTCATCAATTGATACACCACTTGCTTCTCTAGCCGTCTTAAATGTTTTACCAATCGAGTACAAATAAACCACTCCCTTAAATCAAAAAAAATAATAACTTATAAGCCTTGTTCTGTACGTCATTGACGCGACAAATATTTATCTACCATTACTGGTCCGTTACATCGTTTAATTCCTAGTAACAGCTCCCCTACCATAATTTGGGTTTCTCGCTTGTGGGGTTTACCACGTTCCACTTCCAAGGTTTCCCTTTTCTTCGTCACTTTGGCACTTTTACATCTACTAAAACCATTTAAGGTTCTTTCAAAGCCGTCCGAATCATCGGCCATAGGTTATTTTTTCCCTATACACAAACACTACAACCATCTCAGGCTGTGCGAGCAAGGACTTTCCTCAACATAAATTACTTATGCAGCATTTGTCCAGTTATTATTCTTTACCATAAACAATTTTTTCTAACTGACTTAAACGTCTTAAAATATCAACATTACTAACAGGTTTAGTAGAACTACTTCCCTCTTCTTCTAATTGATCTTTTAACTTTCTAATTTCTGCTTTCAATTCTTTATTTTCTTTATTTAAATTTTGATACTCTTTTTCATAAGCATGAATAATTTTAATAAACTCACCATAATCTTTAATAACAATATCTAATAAATTATCAACTTCTTGGCATCGATAACCCCTAGCATCAATTTTAAACTCCTTTTCATATATTTCTTCAGGACTTAATACGATTCTTTCATTAATCACAATAATCACATCCTTAAAATAGAATATACCAAATAACCACCATATTTGTCAATCTTTAACCAAATATTTCCGCTCTTTAATTATACTATATTCATATAACTTAATTTCCGCCATTCTTAAAGAATCAATCATATCATTAAAAATAATATCATATGACATAAAATCACCAATCCTCTTTCTTATTTTATCTAATATAATTAAATCTGTCATAACCTTCGACAAAACATCCAATTTTTTTCTATACTGTAAATTGACATTAGCCATCATTTTTTTTTTACATCTTTACCTTATAAATAGTATAATGTTATTGGAGGAGTGTTAATGCAATATCCAAATCATATAAAAAAAAATAATATTAAAATTATTAACTATGCTAACCGAGGAATGGATTTAGAAGATTGTATAAATGATTCAAATGATTATTATTTAGAAATAAATCGAGCATTAATATATAAAAAACCTACTCCTATAGGTATTAGTAAAGCAAGTTATACATCACATGGTAGAAGAATTGATGAAGGATACTTTTTAACCCAATCAACTCTAGATTATAATGGATTATATAAAGGATGTTATATTGAATTTGAAGCTAAAGAAACAAAACAAAAAAAATCATTTCCCCTAGCCAATATTCATGAACATCAAATAAAACATATTAGAAGAGTATTAGAACATGGTGGAATTGTTTTTTTACTAATCAAAATGAATAGTTTTGTTTATATACTCAAAGGTAATGATTTAATTACTTTTATTGATACAGAAACAAGAAAAAGTATACCTTTTGAATATTTAGAAAAAAAAGGGATAAAAATTAAAGAACAAATTAGACCTGCCCTAAATTATTTAGATGCAGTTGATAAATTATATTTTTAAAGGAGATAGACATGGAAAAGAAAAAATTAAAACTAAAAAGTCCAAAAAAAATTAAAGAATCATTAAAAAAGGAAAAGACAGAAAAAGTAAAAATTAAAAAGAAGAAAACTAAAAAAAATAAAACTCATACTTTTTTAATTATTTTAATGGCTTTAGGAATTGCTGGAGCAACTATGGTTATAGCTTTTAGTTTATATATTGTTTTTACAGCTCCAGAATTTACAGTTGAAAAATTATATAATAAAGAATCAAGTGTCATATATGATGTTAATGGAACATTAATAACTAGATTAGGTCATGAAAATCGAGTTTTAAAAAATTATGAAGATTTTCCTCAAGTTTTAGTTGATGCCTTAGTAGCTACGGAAGATTCAAGATTTTTTCAACATAATGGTTTTGATGCTGGACGTTTTCTAAAAGCTAGTTTAGGACAAGCTGCTGGTAACTCTGATGCAGGTGGAGCATCTACTATTACAATGCAATTAGTAAAACAAAATTTTACATCTAGTACAGCTGAAGGAATCGAAGGTATTATAAGAAAATTTACAGATATTTATATGTCAATATTTAAAATTGAAAAAACTTATACTAAACAACAAATAATTGAATTTTATTTTAATTCTATGTGGCTTGCTGGTGGTGGAATTAATTATGAAAGTATTAATGGCGTAGAACAAGCTTGTCAATATTATTTTGGCAAAAGTGTTTCAGATATTACCTTAGGTGAAGCAGCAGTTATCGTTGGAATGTATAATAACCCTACTTTGTTTAATCCTTATATTTATCCTGAAAACGCAACAGAAAGAAGAAGTACCGTTTTAAGTTTAATGGTTAGACATGGTTATATAACTGAACAAGAAAAAGAAGATGCAGAAAATATTCCAATAGAATCTTTACTTAGAAGTGATATTGAAAATCAAAATGCTAAAAGTCCTTATCAGAATTTAATTGATTATGTTATTAAAGATATTAAAGAAAAATTAAATATTAATATTTATGAAGGTGGTTATTCTGTTAAAACAACTTTTGATTTAAAAAAACAAGATATTGTTAATAATTTACAAAATGGAGCTGCTTGGGAATTTAGAGATGATAAAGTTCAAGTAGGTATAGCAATTACCTCTACTAAAGATGGATCAATAACAGCTTTAGGTCCAGGAAGATATTATGTTGCTAAAGGTGATGATCGATCAACAACCCCAAGACAACCAGGATCAACAGCTAAACCAATATTTGATTATGGTCCATTAATTGAATATAATAATGTGTCTCCTCAGCAATTAATGCTTGATTACCCTTATATTTATAATAATGGGACAAATATGAACAACTGGGATTTTGGATATACAGGAACAACGACAGTTAAACAAGCTTTAGCAGCATCAAGAAATATCCCAGCCTTACAAGCTTTCCATATGGTTGATCCAGAAAAAATTAGTGAATTTGTTCATAATTTGGGAATAGACTATGGTAAAAATCTAGAAGAAGCATTTTCAGTTGGGGGTCTTCCTTATGGTTGGTCTCCTCTTCAAGCCTCAGCAGCTTATGCAACTTTTGGCCGTGGAGGATACTATATTGAACCTTATTCATTTACCGAAATTAAAAATTTACAAACAGAAGAAGTAATTAACTGGAAATATGAAAAGAAAAGAGTTATGTCTGAAGAAACAGCTTATTTAATTAATGATATTCTTGTCTATGCAACTTCCACAGGAGTTGGTGGAAATATTAATTACAATCTTAGAAATCGAATAGGTTCTAAAACAGGTACTTCCAATATGGATGAAGCAACAGCTGCATCTAAAGGTGTTCCAACAGATGCAACTCCAGATCAATGGATTAATTCCTATAATCCAGATTATTCAATTTCTACTTGGCTTGGATACGATCAAAAAGATATGGATAGCAACCACTACTTTACAATGGGTACCAGCAGTGTACCAAGAAATCAATTAGGTGCTTACTTATCTAATAATATCTTTACCGCTGGAGATGGTTTTCCAAAACCAAGTGGTCTAACTACGGTAACAATTGAAGCTCAAAGCTTACCACCAAAACTTGCCAGTGCTAATACTCCAGCTAATATGAAAGTATCAGCAACATTTAAATCAGGTACAGAACCAAGTGAAACATCAACAAGATTTAATACTCTAAGTGATCCATCAAGTGCCTTTACAGCTGTGAATGGTGAAGAAATTACCATAAGTTGGAATGGCATTACTCCACCATCTGAAAACGTTACTAAAGACTTTAATAACTATTTTAAAAATTATGCTAAGAATTATCCAAATAGTTTCAAAAATTTTTACAATCGTTATATGAATATATACAATTCCTACAATAGTTCTAATTTAGGATCTATTGGTTATCAAGTTTTTGTTAAAGATTCAAGCGGATCGTTAAAAAATCTAGGTTGGACAGATAAAACAAGTTATACTTATAAACCAGGAAGAAGTGGTACTTACGAATTTGTTATAAAAAGTTCATATAGTATTTATAAAGGTAATCAAAGTAATGGCGTGTCAACTAAAGCAACGGTTGAAGTTGAAAACAATGTTGAAGAACCAACAAATAATGAAGGTTTAAAAGCCGTTGCTAAAAATATATGTATAACAAAAGATTCAGTATTTAATCCTAAAGAAGCTGTAACAGTTACTTATAATGGTAAAAATGTAACTAAAGATTCAACAATTGTCTATTCTAAAATAGATACTTCAAAAGAACAAAATGTATCGGTAACATATTCAATTACATACAATAATGAACAAACAACTGCTAAATCAACGGTCAATATAAGAACATCTTGTGAAGCAAATTCAAGTGGTGGTTTAGATTAAAAAACGGCTTAAGCTGTTTTTTTATTTCATCAAACGTTTAACATGATTAATAGCTGACTTTTCAATCCTTGAAACTTGAGCTTGACTAATATTATACATCTTAGCTAATTCTACTTGAGTTTTACCAATAATATATCTTGAAACTAAAATCTCTTGTTCCCGCTTTTTTAATTTAAGTAAAGCTTTTTTTAAAGATAAATATAAATCCTTATCATCATTATTTTCCTTTTTATCAGCAATTTGATCTAACATATAAATAGTATCTCCCCCATCATTATACATTGGTTCAAAAATACTTACCGGTTCTTTTAAAGAATCCATTGCCTGACTAATTTGATATTCACTTAAATTAAGAGCCTTACCAATTTCATTATTATTTGGATCATGACCATACTTTTGATGATACTCTTCTTTATATTTTAAAATAAGATAAGATAAATCTCTAATAGATCGACTAATTTTTAAAGAAGATTGATTATCTCTTAAATAACGTTTTACCTCACCATTTATTAAAGGAATAGCATAAGTGCTTAACTTTAAATTATATGATAAATCAAAATTTTCAATAGCCTTAATTAAACCAATCACCCCAATTTGAAATAAATCATCTAAATTAACATTTTGATAGTTAAATCTTTTTAAAACACTTAAAACTAACTTTAAATTACCTTCAATTAATAATTGTTTAGCACCAACATCATTATTTTCCTTATATTTTTTAAATAATTCCATTTGTTCTTTTGCACTTAAAACTTTTAAATTATTAGTATCTACACCAGTTATTTCAACCTTATATCTTGCCATAAATAAAAATCCTTTCACTTTATTGTTGTGAAAAGATTTCTAAATTTATACATTTTTTAAAGAATCAATCGCTTCTTGTAAAGAACTAACACCAATAATTTTAATCTTTAAATTATTTTCTTCTTTAACCTTTAAAGCTTCCTCTAAATTACCATTTGGTACTAAAAAAATATCACAATTTTTTTTCTCACCACCTAATAATTTATATTCTACTCCCCCAATTTCTCCAACATTACCTTCACTATCAATCGTTCCAGTTCCAATAATTTTTAAACCTTTAGTTATATCTTCTTCTACTAAACCATTATAAATAGCCAAACTCATCATTAAACCACCAGAAGGTCCAGATTCACTTCGATTTGTTTTAACTGCTATATTTGGTGATTCTTCATATTCATAAGTATTTGTAATAGAAACACCTATTTTAGGACCCGAAGAGGTATCATAAACCTCGGCATGACATTCTATTTCTTCATCATCTCTTTTAACTAATACATTAACTACATCACCTACTTGATGTTTTGTAACAATACTTTTTAATTCTTCTAAACTTTTAATTTCCTTACCATCAACACTTAAAATAATATCAAATAATTCTATATCAGTCTTTGCTTCACTAGCAAGATAAGTCACATTAGCTTCTTCCTTAGTTATCTTAATTTCTTTACCCGCTAAATGGTAAGCACTTATAATAGCATTATCAACAGATTGTTGCATCGCTATCTTATCACTTTTAACAGTTTCTTCCCAAGTTTCATTTTCGTTAACAACTTTTTCATTAGGAACTATATCCCAATTGGGTAAAACATAAGATGCTAAAAGAAAAGGAATACTACCTTTAACAACTGAAACATAAGCCATTCCAAGCTCACCACTATAATCATAACCATTTTCAATTTCTATTCTTTTGTCTAAAACAACCATACCACCTGGACGATATATTTTAAATGGTAATTCAACATAAAACACAGTAACTAATATTAATAAAAATAACAAATATTTATAATTTTCTTTGATAAAATTTTTAACTTCTTCATAAACTTTAGTAAACATAATATTCCTCCTACATCATTATATCAAAAAAAGGAAATCACTATGCAAAAAAATAACTTATATTTAATAATTATTAGTTTATTTACTATTTTATTATTTGTTTTGCAAGAAAAAGTTCAAGCAAGTATCTTAGCTTCTTGCAATTTATTTATTACAAAAATTTTTCCTTCACTTTTTCCAATGTTTATTTTAACAGATTTATTAATTTATTTACAATTACCAGAATTACTAGCCAAAATATTTGGTAAATTATTTAAAAAAATTTTTCATACAAGTCCTTATGGATCATTTATGTTTTTTACTTCCCTTTTTTCAGGAACTCCAGCTAATGCCTACATTTTAAAAAATTTAGTTAAGGAAAATAAATTAACAATTGATGAAGCAAATTACATCTTTAGTTTTTCTTTTTTTACTAATCCTTTATTTTATCTAACAATGTTAAATTTAATCTTTAAAGATAAGATAATAATATTAAAACTATTTTTAATACCATATATTTCTAATTTAATAGTTGGATTTATTTTAAGACCAAAAACAATTAATAATAATCAATTAATAAAAATAAATAATTCTAAAACTTTTATAGAAACATTATTAGAAAGTATTAAAAAAAGTATGAATACAATGCTAATTATTTTAGGTACTATAACTTTATTCTTTATTTTAAATGCTATTATAAATCCTTTAAACAATCCGTTAATTAGTGGATTTTTAGAAATAAGCCAAGGTCTTAAAAGCTTAGAACTAGCCAATTTAAGTATTAATGTTAAACAACTTTATACTTTATTATTTGTTTGTTTTGGAGGATTATCAATTATTTTGCAAATAAAAAGTATCTTAACAGATACTAATATTTCATTAAAAACTTTTATTAAAGCAAGATTAATTCAAACTTTAATAGCAATTATCCTATTAATAATTTAAAGTTACTATAGCATGCCATACACAATTAAAGTTTCTGATAACAGAATATCTTCTTGAGTAAAGGTATTTAAAATCATTGAAGCATCTTCAGAGCTTCATAGCTTTTTCATACATTATATCCGAATTAAAGACAGTTTTTGAAACATATGAAGTTGTATCAACTTTGACACATTGTTTTAAAGTTTTGCCAGCATCATCTTCTTTATTATTAGTTTATAAATTTGATAATAGTATTTATCATAAATTTCGATCATAAAATCACCACAATTCTTTAATATTTTTAGCTAAGAGACTGTTAAATTTCTTTTAATAACATATAAATAACCTCCTTCATATATAAAGTGTTTTATATCTAAAAAAGGTTAGTTATTTTTTAATAAACAAATAATAATTATAATTGTTGAATACTTTTAAAACATCTTTAAATACATTAAAAGTTATTATTAATCAACTTTATTAATTAAATGAAATATTTCATTTTTATTTATCATCATTTGTTTTATTTCTTTTGGATGTAATAAATAATTATCTAAATCATTAATATTAATCCATTTATAAATAGCCCAATCACCTTCTAAATCATAAAATTCTTCTTCTTTTATTTCATCATTATAGATAGCTTTATACATCGTATTAATAAATTGAACATCTTGATTATTCTCTATAATAAATTCTTCACTCAATCCTAAAAAATGATATTCTAAATTATCCCAACCTATTTCTTCTTTAACTTCTCTTTTTATAGCTTCTAAACTTGTTTCTAATTCTCTAACTTTACCACCAATTAACATATAAACTTTTCTATCTACTACATGAAACAATAAACATTTTGATTGGTCTTTATTAACAATTAATACTGAAACTCTATATAAAAATTGATATTTTTCTTTTTCATAACATATATCCCATTTTACACCCTAATTACCAATCCATCTAAATTACATATATAACATTCTGGAAATATTTTTTTAATTTCTTTTAAAATATTTGAATTTTTTTCATATTCTCTACCTACTAATATTCCTTCAATAAAACAAGATGGTATGCCAAATAAAATAGCACTTTCTCTATATGTAAAAAAATCATCTTTAATTTGTCGTTCTTTAATAAATTGTTCATAATAATTTTCATTTACAAAATTTTTAACAATATTATCATTTAAATAATTTTGATTTAAAATATCACCTTTTTTTAAATTTTCTATATATTCATTATTACCATTAATTATAAAAGCAATTTGAATTTTATTTTGAACTAAACTAGGCATAAATCTTGCTTCTTTAGTTTGTTCCATCTTCCATCTAAAAATAAAATCATCTTTACTTATTTCTTTTATTATATTTTTCATTTCATTATATGGTATAACTTTAGTTTTTCTATCACCTTTTATACTTAACATTTCTAAAGTTCCTCCACTATAAAAATTAATATAATCTTTTAAAGAAATATCCCACTTTAAATTCCACACTCCAACAGCACTTGGATATTTTGACTGCCGATCATTTATTAAAACACTTGCAAGGATTCCATTTTTTTTAATATCTTGTAACTCATTGCCATTTTTTATTGTCCCGTGCATTAAAGTTCCTTTTTTTAATTTAACTTTATCATTAATTTGATAATTTTTTTTTCTAATTTATAATTTTCTAAAGCTAAAAAATAATTATCTAGTTGTTCTTTCATTTTATTTATAGCATTTAA
>CANRHC010000027.1 GCA_947630305.1 uncultured Bacilli bacterium | reverse complement strand
CTTTTGGATTAAAGGACATTCAGGGGGGGGGGGGTATGTTGCTATAATTTAGCTATTTATTATTTTTTAGATTTTAGATATGCATTATCTCAAATGAATTGTATTAATATGATTTTTGCTATATTTGCTTTTAAATTTATTTTAGATAACAAGCATAAAATTAATGAATGTTTTTTGTCAAAAGTTGGTGATAAATCATTTGGCATATTTTTTATTCATATTTTTATAAAAAAAATAATAAATAAGATATTTAAAATTGTAATATTTAATAATCAACTAGTTTTTATAATTATTATTTCTATTTTAGTTTATTTGGTTAGTTATTTTTCAATTATTATATTTAGCAAAATAACTAAAGGCAAATTTGATTTACTACTTGGGTTTAATTAACTTTGACAAAATATTACAAAAAAATGTATATACTTAAATTAAATGTTTTGTTACAATCATTTTAAAGGAAAGTGGTACTATGGAAAAAAACAGAGCTAATATTAAGAGAAATACTTTAGCCAAAGAAATAATTAGAGTTGATTTTTTTACAAGTACAACAAATATTAATGATTATTCATTATCTATTCTTATTGAATTTAATAATGTTGTATTTATTTATGGTGGTGACATTGAAAATAAAACAATTAATTATTTAATACAGGAAGGCCTTCAAATTGATAATGTTGGTTTTCTTAAAGCTCCACATCATGGTTCTAATTCTACTAATTCAATTTTTAAATTAGTAAATATCCTTAGAAGATACTATTTGTGCAATTACTAATTATAATATTGGTAATATTATTCTACCAGATGTAAAAATAGTTGAAGAATATTTTGAAAGAACAAATGAATTGTATTTGTTTAATAAAAATTTTAAGGATAATGAATTGGGGATTTTAAAAAGTGAATTTTATGGTCAAGCATATCATTATTAAAAGGTAGGTAGTTTATGAAAAAAGTAGCAATTATAACATTAAATGATAATAATAATTATGGTAATAGATTACAAAATTATGCTCTTGTCAATTTTTTAAAAAAAATGGAAATTGATCCTGAAACAATTTGGTTATATTCAAGTTATGGTTTTATATTAAAAAAATATCTTAAAATTTTTTTAGGAATATTTATTAAAAAGTATAAGGTAGATAAAAGAAGAAAAAAAATTACTAATTTTACTAAAAAAAATATTAAAAATTTATATATAGTAAAAAGTAAATTTAATAGTCTTGCTAATAAATATGATTTTTTTATAGTTGGTTCTGATCAAGTTTGGAATCCAGATGTATGTAAAAAAAATAATTTATATATGCTTCCTGATTTTGATTCTAGTAAAAAAATTTCTTATGCTGCTAGTATGGGTGTTAATGATTTTGATGAGGTCTTTATTGATTTAATAAAAAATAATTTAACAAAAGATAAGTTTAAATGTATTTCGGTAAGAGAGGATATAGCTCGTAAAGTTATTATGGAAAATACTAATAGAAATGATATAGAATTATTAATAGATCCAACGATGCTTTTAACTAAAAATGAATGGGAAATGATTGAACAAAAGCCAGAAAATTATAATGATGAAAAAATCATTTTGACATATTTTTTAGGTAATCAAAGTTTGGAAAGAAGAAATGAAATTTTGAAATTTGCAAATGAACATAATTGTAAAGTAGTTAATTTGATGGATAAAGATGATCCTTTTTATTCAAGTAGTCCTAATGAATTTTTATATTTAGAACATCATGCTTTTTTAATATGTACTGATTCATTTCATTCTTGTGTGTTTGCAATTTTATATGAAAGACCATTTGTAGTTTTCAAAAGAAATCAAGTTAATATGAATAATATGGGTTCAAGAATCGACAATTTATTAAATACATTTAAAATTGAAAATAGAAGTTTTAATGGAAAAATAACTAATGAACAATTGAATTGTGATTATAGCAATTTTAATAAAATAATTGTCAAAGAAAGAGAAAAAAGTTTAAATTTTTTGAAACAATCATTAAAAAGTAAGGGAAATTAAAGACTTTTAATAGGAAATTTGTTACAATATTTTAAAGGAGTGAAAATATAATGTATACTGATGAAGTAAATATTCAAATTTTAATTAGTTTATTAAAAAAACATAATATTAAAAAAGTTATCGCAAGTCCGGGAACAACTAATTTATGTTTTGTAGCTAGTATTCAAAGTGATGATTTTTTTGAAATATATTCTTGTGTTGATGAAAGATCAGCGGCTTATATGGCGTGTGGTCTTGCTACTGAAAGCGGGGAAGCTGTTGTTATAACATGTACTGGTGCTACTGCATCAAGAAATTATATTCCAGCATTAACTGAAGCTTTTTATCGTAAGTTGCCAATTATTGCTATTACTGGTAGTCAACATTTAGGAAGAATTGGTCAAAATTTTGATCAGGTCATTGATCGGAGTGTTCCATTAAAAGATATTGTAAAACTTAGTGTGTCTCTTCCTACTGTTCATTCTGATGAAGATAGATGGGCTTGTAATTTGAATGTTAATAAAGCTCTTTTAGAATGTAAACGTCAAGGTGGGGGACCTGTTCATATAAATCTAGTTACAACATATAGTAGAAATTATGATGTTTTAAAATTACCTGATGAAAGAATGATTGAAAGAATTAATTTAGATAATAAATTTCCGTTAATTGAAAATAAAAAAGTTGCTATTTTTGTAGGTAATCATTGTATATGTTCTTCTAAATTAACTAAAGCTATTGAAGAATTTTGTGAAAAGTATAATGCGGTAGTATTATGCGATTATAATAGTAATTATTTTGGAAAATATAAAATTATGGGTAGTATTATATGCAATCAACAGTCTTATGAGCCAGATGTAAAAAATATTGATCTTCTTATTCATTTAGGTAACATTTCAGCTAGTGCTTTATTATTAAAACCAAAAGAAGTTTGGCGTGTAAATATAGATGGTGAAATAAGGGATACTTTTAGAAAATTAAGATATGTTTTTGAAATGGATGAAACAGATTTTTTTGAAAAATATAATAGTATTAAAGTTTTAAATAATAAACAACTTGATTTTTATAATGATTGGGTAAAAGAAAAGAAAGATTTTCAAAATCGTTTAAAAAATATTGAATTACCTTTTTCTAATTTATGGATTGCTCAAAATATTATTGAAAGGTTTAAAGATGAAAGTATTGTTCATTTAGCTATTTTAAATACTATTCGTTCTTGGAATTTTTTTGATACTTCTAAAAAAATATATTGTTATAGTAATACTGGTGGTTTTGGAATAGATGGAGTAGTTTCGACTTTAATTGGTTCATCTTTGAATAATCCTAATCAAAAAGTATATGGTATAGTTGGAGACTTAGCATTTTTTTATGATATGAATTCTTTAGGAAATAGAGAAATTAAGGATAATATAAGATTGATGATTATTAATAATGGTTGCGGGACAGAATTTCATAATTACAATCATCCAGGGGGTGAATTAGGATATGAAATGGCAAGTAAATTTATTGCCGCTGATGGTCATAATGGAAATAAATCTAAAACTTTGGTTAAAAATTATGTAACTTCTTTAGGTTTTAAATATTACAGTGCTTCTAATAAAGAAGAATTTATGGAAAATATTGATAAGTTTATTAATGAAGATGGTCAATCTATTGTATTTGAAATTTTTACTGATTCGCATATTGAAAGTGATGCATTATATATGATTAAAAATTTAAAGAAAACGGCTAAAAGTATAGGAAAAGATACAATAAAGAAAATTATTGGTAAAGAGAATATTAAAAAAATAAAAAAGATGATTAAAAAATAGTTTTAGTGGAGGGTTATAATGAGTAAGATAGATATAGTTATTCCTTGGGTGGATGGAAGTGATTTAAATTGGCAAGGAGAAATGAAAAAATATACTAATAAAGAAATAGAAGAGGGTAATCATCCGGCTCGTTTTCGAAATTGGAATCATTTAAAGTATGTTTTACGTAGTATTGAAAAAAATATGCCTTGGGTAAATCATATATATTTAGTGACAGCTAATCAAAAACCGAAATGGCTTAAAACTAATGAAAAATTATCTTTAATATATCATAAGGATTTTATACCCAAGCAATATCTACCTACATTTAGTTCCCATGTTATAGAATTAAATTTGCATCGTATTCCTAATTTAAGTAATCAATTTATTTATTTTAATGATGATATATTTGCTGTATGTCCTTTAAAAGAAACTGATTTTTTTAAACATGGTCTTCCTTGTGATAATGCTATTTTACATATTCATTGTGTAAAGAAAAGCTTAATGATTCATACAATTGCTAATAATGATGTTGCCATTATAAATGAACATTTTGATATGAAAAAAATATTAAAAAAGAATTTCTTTAATTATTTTAATATTCATTATGGTATAAAAAATAATTTATATAATTTAATATTAATGCAAACTCCTAGATTTCCAGGTTTTAGACAATATCACATGGCTAATTCATATTTAAAAACTACTTTTAAAAAATTATGGGAAAAAGAAGAAAAATTTTTAGATAAGATTTGTCATAATAGATTTAGAACTATAAATGATGTTAATCAATGGGTTGTTAGAGAATGGCAATTAGTAAGTAATAATTTTATTCCATATCCTAAATATAAAATGGGTAAAATGATTGATTTTGAAAAAGATACGATTGATAAAAATTTAAGTTTATGCACAGATATTTTAATAAATAATACTTATAAAATGATTTGTATTAATGATGGTGATTCTATTGATAATTTTGAAAAATTAAAAGAAAAAATAGAGTTATTGTTAGAACAAAAATTTCCTGATAAATCTTCTTTTGAAAAGTAATTATTTTTTACAATTAATATACATTTTTTTTAAAACATTATTTGACATATTTTTTAAATTATTTTATAGTTAAAATATAAAGAGAGGTATTCAAATGATGAAGAAATGTTTAGTATTAATAATAACTTTATTTTTAATTAATCCATTTATTATAAATGCTTTAACAAAAGAAGAAATGCAACAAATGGCATTAAATGAAGTATTAAAAATTGATGTTCCATCTGAGATGAATGGAGGATTTCAAGGGTTTACAATTACTAAAGATTATTTTGTGGCAGCTTCTGTAAATTCTGATGGTACAAAGGCAACTTTAGTTGCTATTGATATTTTAACTAAAGAAGTAGTTAAGCAAGTTGAGCATACTGATTTAGGCCATGCTAATGATATGACATATAATGAGGAAACTAATGAAATTTCCATTCTTAATGGTAATAATATTATTATTGTTGATGGTGATAGTTTAGAAACAAAGAAAACTTTAAGTGTTGGTAATTATAGTGCTATTGCAATGGATAATCAAAAATATTATTTTTGGGGTGGAAAAAAAGGTTATATTTATTCTTCTGGTGATGAATTAGTAATGGAAAAAGAATTTGATGTACCTACTAATTTAGTTACCCAAGGAATAGCTTATAATGATAATTATTTGTATTTTAGTGCTTACGAACAGGGTTCAATTGGGAAGTATGAACCATATTATGATGGTATTTTAGAAAGAGGAGCAAATATTATCTATGTTTATGATTTAAGTGGAACTTTAAAAAATACTTTTTATATTCCAACTGGTTATGGTGAAATAGAATCATTAGCTTTTATTAATAACAATTATTATATGCTATTTAATAATAATGGTATGGGAATAATTTATACTCCTATAAAAGAATCTGTATCTGAGACTTTTCAAATTAAAACTGATGTGTCTTTCAATATACCTTTTGCATCTTTGTCTTCTATAGATGGAACAATAGAAACAGTATCTTTTAAAAATGGTGAATTTACCTTTTCACCAATTGTATATGAAGAAGAAGGAGAATATTCATATGTTATTTCAAAATCATATACTAATAAAAAAGTTTTACCTATGAAATTAGCTGATGAAGCTGAAGATGATGTAATTGAAATTGATGTTGATGTATTATATTCACAAAATAATAATTCATTATCTTCTACTGTAAAATATAAAGATGAAAAAGAAACTTTTGAAACTCCAATGGTAATTTTAGCAGACGAAAATGAACCAGAGGAAGATGTTGATGAAGAAACTAATAATGAAGAGGAAGAAACTAATGAAAGTGAAGAACATTATTGTACAGTAATTGATGGAGTATATTATAATTCTTTAGGTGAGATAACTGATATTGAGGGATATAATAAAACATGTAGATATGTAGAAAATCCTAAAACAGGTATAATCCTTCCAACTATTGTTTTATTAAGTTCAGGAATTGTAGCTTTGTTATTAATCTTTTATAAGAAAAATATAATAATTAAATTAAAATAAATATTGAGTGTAAATCACTCTTTTTTTTGCTATTGCAACTGTAATTAATAAATGTTACAATTGAGTTGTAGTAGAAATATATGGTGATTTATTATGAAGACAAAGAACTTGAAAAAAAGTCCCTTGTATAATGAATGTTATTTATTTATTAAAAGAATTTTTGATATTATTTGTAGTATTGTTGGGATTATTATTTTAATTCCTTTAACATTAATCGTTAAAATTGTTTTTTTATGTACTGGTGATTTTGGAAGTGTTTTTTATCGTCAAAAAAGATTAGGAAAAAATGGAAAAATTATTAAAATTTTTAAATATCGAACTATGGTTCCTAATGCTGAGTTGATATTAGAAAAATGGTTAAAAGAAAATCCTGAAAAAAGAAAGGAATATTTAAAGGATCGAAAAATAGATAATGATCCTAGAATAACTAAAATTGGAAACTTTTTAAGAAAGTCTTCTATTGATGAATTTCCTCAGTTTATAAATATTTTAATTGGTGATATGTCTTTAATTGGACCAAGACCAGTTGTTATTGATGAGGTTGAAAATTATGGAAAAAATAAAGCTAAATTTTTATCAATGCGTCCAGGTTTAACAGGATACTGGGCTAGTAATGGTAGAAGTAATATTTCATATAAAGAAAGAATGAAAATGGAATTATATTATATTGATCATTGTGGTATTTTATTGGATTTACAGATTATTTTTGATACTTTTTTTGCAGTTATAAAAAAGGATGGTGCTAAATGAAAAAGATAATAATTTTATTTTCACTCTGTTTTTTTATATGTTCTTGTGGGAAAAAAGAAGAAGTTATTGTTGAATCAATAGAGCAACCTATTGATAATCAAATAATAGAAAAAGAAAAAATTGATATTGTCGATGTAAATTCTAATACAAGACCTTTTGCGGTTGTAATAAATAATGCTACAGTTGCTGTTAAAGTACAACAAGGCTTACAAGATGCTTATATGGTTTATGAAATTCCTGTTGAAGGAAATATGACAAGATTACTTGCTTTTTATAAGGATATTGATGATTTAAAAATTGGAACTATAAGAAGTGCCAGACATAATTTTTTAGATTATGTTTTTGAGCAAGATGCAATCTTTGTTCATTGGGGGTGGAGTCATTATGCTAAAAGACAGATAGAATCTATGAATGTAGAAACTTTAAACGGTTTATATGATTCATCTTTTTGGCGGGAAAATCCAGAAAATTTAGCTTTAGAACATACTGGTTACACCAGTCTTAAAAAATCAAGAGATTTAGCTAGTAAAAAAGGTTTTTCACTTACTACTGATAAAGGTTTAGTTTTAAATTATTCTTTAGTAGAAGTTAATTTAGATGGTCAAATTGCTAATAAAATATATATTCCATCATCTAATGTTTCAAATACTTCTTATGAATATGACAGCGATAAAAAAGTTTATTTAAGAAGTGTTAATGGTAATAAACATATTGATTATCAAACTAAAAAACAATATACAGCCAAAAATATTATTATTCAAAAAATTAACACTAAAATGGCAAGTGATAATTATTATTGGGAACTCGAAACTACTGGTAGTGGAGATGGCATGTATATTACAAATGGTCATGCCATTCCAATTAAATGGTCTAAAGAAAATCGATTAGCTAAAACTAAATATACATATTTAAATGGTGATGAAGTTAAATTAAATGATGGTAATACTTATATTCAACTTCAATCAAATAAACAAGAATATAAAATTTATGAATGAAAGGAATTATTATGAAAAACATTAAAATAATTATTGCAACACATAAAAAATATCAAATGCCAAAAGATAACATGTATTTACCTTTGCATGTAGGAGCAGAAGGTAAAGAAGATTTAGGTTATCAAAAAGATAATGATGGTGAAAATATATCTTTAAAAAATCCTTATTTTTGTGAGCTTACTGGTCTTTATTGGGCTTGGAAAAATATGGATTGTGATTATATAGGTTTAGTTCATTATCGAAGATATTTTGCTTCTAAAAAAAGAAGTAAAGATAAATTTGCCTCTATTTTAAATGATAAAGAATTAAAAAGATATTTAGAGAAATATGATATTATTGTTCCTAAAAAAAGGAGATATTGGATTGAAACTATATATAATCATTATAAACATACTATGCATATAGAAACATTAGATGAAACAATTAAAATTATTGAAAAAAAATATCCTCAATATATTAATAGTGTTAATAAGGTTATGAAAAGAAGAAGTATGCATGCATTTAATATGTTTATTATGAAAAAAGAATATTTTGATCAATATTGTGATTGGTTATTTTCTATTTTATTTGATTTAGAGAAAAAAATGAAAAATAATAAATATGATGCTTTTCATGCTAGATTTTATGGTCGAGTAAGTGAAAGATTATTAGATATATGGTTAGATTATAATGGTTATAAATATAAAGAAATTCCTTTTATTTATATGGAAAAAATTAATTGGGGTAAAAAAATATCTGGTTTTTTAAAAGCTAAATTTTTTGGAAAAAAATATGATAAGAGTTTTTAGGAGGTTACAATGAAATATGATTATTTAGTTGTAGGATCAGGTTTATTTGGTTCAACTTTTGCTTATGAAATGGCTAAAAAAGGTAAGAAAGTTTTAGTAATTGATCGAAGAAGTCATATTGGTGGTAATATTTATTGTGAAAATATTAATGGAATTAATGTTCATAAATATGGTGCTCATATTTTTCATACATCTGATAAAGATATATGGAATTATGTTAATCAATTTTGTGAATTTAATAATTATATTAATAGTCCTATTGCTAATTATAATGGTAAACTTTATAATTTGCCTTTTAATATGAATACTTTTACAAAATTATGGGATGATGTTATAACTCCAGATGATGCTAAAAGAAAAATTGAAGAGCAAAAGAAAGAACTTAATGGTAGAGAACCTAAAAATTTAGAAGAACAAGCAATAAGTTTAGTAGGGAAAGATATTTATGAAAAATTGGTTAAGGGATATACTGAAAAACAATGGAATAGGGATTGTAAAGATTTACCAAGTTTCATTATTAAAAGATTACCAGTAAGATTTACTTTTAATAATAATTATTTTAATGATCGTTATCAAGGAATACCTATTGGTGGTTATAATGTTATTGTTGAAAAAATGTTAGAAAATTGTGATGTAATGTTAAATGTTGATTATTTAAAAGAAAAAGAAAAATTTAATTCTTTAGCAGATAAAATTTTATATACTGGAATGATTGATGAATTTTATGATTATCAATTGGGAAATTTAGAATATCGAAGTTTAAGATTTGAAAATGAAATATTGGATATTGATAATTATCAAGGTAATGCTGTAGTAAATTATACAGATCGAAAAACTCCTTATACAAGAATTATTGAACATAAACATTTTGAATTTAATGATTGTCCTAAAACAGTTATAACTAAAGAATATCCATGTGATTGGCATGTTGGTGATGAAGCTTACTATCCAATTAATGATGAGGAAAATAATAAATTATATGAAGAATATAAAAAATTGGCTTTAAAGGAAGAAAAAGTTATTTTTGGGGGTAGGTTAGGTAATTATCAATATTATGATATGGATAAGGTTATTAAAGAAGCATTAAAATTAGTAGAAAGTTTGGAGGTATAATGAAAATTTTAGTTACAGGGGTTACTGGTCAATTAGGATACGATGTTTATAAAGAATGTTTAAAAAGAGGTTATGAAGTTATTGGTTGTGGAAGAAAAGATGAATATAGTTTAGATTCATATCTTAAATTAAATTTATTAGATTTACCAAATTTAGAAAAAATAGTTAAAGATATTAATCCTGATGTTATAGTTCACTGTGCAGCTTGGACTAAAGTTGATGATGCTGAAAAAAGTGAAAATAAAGATGAAGTTTTTAAATCTAATTATCAAATAACTAAAAATATAGCTAATATATGTAAAGATATTGATGCTAAAATGATTTATATAAGTACCGATTATGTTTTTAATGGTTTAGGTAGTATACCATGGCAAGCTAACGATGAAAATTTAAATCCTTTAAATAATTATGGTTTATCTAAATTAGCGGGTGAAGAAATTGTTAAAAAGACTTTAAATAAATATTATATAGTACGTATTTCATGGGTTTTTGGAATTAATGGTAAAAATTTTTTAAAAACGATGTTAAATGTTGGGCAAAGTCATGATGAAGTAAAAGTTGTTAATGATCAAATAGGAAGACCTACTTATACAAAAGATTTAGCTAAAATATTATTAGATATGGCTTGTGAAGAAAAATATGGAATATATCATGCTAGTAATGAAGGGGATTATATTTCTTGGTATGATTTGACTAAATATTTATATCAAGAAGCTGGCTTAAAAACTAAAATTACTCCTGTATCAACTATAGAATATGGAAAAACGTTGGCTAAAAGGCCCTTTAATAGTCGTTTAGATACTAGTAAATTAAAAGAAAATGATTTTGAATTATTGCCCGATTGGCAAGATGCTGTAAAAAGGTATTTAAAGGAAATTGATTTTAAAATAGAAAAGGAAAGTGAGAATAAAATGAGTCAAATAAATGTAAATAAATGTCCAATAGAAGGATTATATGAAATAACTCCTACAGTTCATGGTGATGATCGAGGTTATTTTATGGAAACTTATAATGCTAATGATATGGCAAGTCATGGTCTTGATATGAAGTTTGTTCAAGATAATCAAAGTAGTTCTAAGAAAGGTGTTTTAAGAGGTCTACATTTTCAAAAAGAGTATCCTCAAGGTAAATTAGTTAGAGTAATTAATGGTAAAGTATTTGATGTTGCTGTTGATTTAAGAGCAAATAGTAGTACGTATGGAAAATGGTATGGTGTTATTTTATCAGCAGAAAATAAAAAACAATTTTATATTCCTGAAGGTTTTGCTCATGGCTTTTTAGTTTTAAGTGATACTGCTGAATTTTGTTATAAATGTACTGATTTTTACCATCCTGGTGATGAAAGTGGTTTAGCTTGGAATGATCCAACAATTAATATTGCTTGGCCAGAAGTTGTTGGAAATTATCCAGGAAATGCAGATGCTAAAAATTATACATTAGAAGATGGAACTCCTTTATCTTTAAGTGAGAAAGATCAAAAATGGTTAACGCTAGAAAGAACTTTTAAATTTAAACGTTAGTTTTATCAAAGTTTACTTTCTTTTATATTCATGATATAATCATTTTTGAAAAGAGGTTGTTGTATGCAAAAAAATAATAGGAAGAAAAAGAAAAAAAATTTAAAATATGTGGTTATTAGTAAATATATATGGGGATTATCAATTATCCTAATGCTTATATTAGGATATTTTATTTTCGATGCTAATATTTTACCTTTTAAATATTTTATAACAGTATTAATTGTATTAATTGTTTTAGCAGGTATTCATGGTTTTTTAGTATTTAAAAAAAATACTCGTAAAGTCACTTTAATTATTATAGATATTTTAGCTGTATTATTTATGGTTGTTTTAGGATATGCAATTTATCAATTAAATGATACATTATCTTTTTTAAGAACAAATTTAGGTGCTCATTTTGAAACTAATGTTTATAATATTGTTGTAAATGCTAATTCTTCTTATCAATCATTGAATGATATTAAAGATCATACTATTAAAACTGTTAGTGATTTGGAAGATAAAAATGAATATGAAAATGCAATTAAAAGAAAAGTAAATGTAGACATTGAATATGTAGATGATGTTGTTACATTAATGGATGAAGTAGTAAATGATAATGAATTAATTATTATTGTTAATTCAGGTAATTATGATGCTAAATTAAGTATTGATGATGAATATGAACAAAAAGTTAAAGTTCTTGATTCAATTACAATTACTACTGAAAAAAGAATAACTGACACGGGAATAGATGTTACTAATGATCCATTTGTTTTATATTTAAGTGGAATTGATACTAGAAGTAATTATCTTCCTTCAAGAAGTTTAAGTGATGTAAATATTATTTTAGCTATTAATCCTAAAACAAGAAATATTTTAATGATTCATATACCTAGAGATTATTATGTTCAAGTTCATGGTACAGTAGGTCTAAAAGATAAATTAACTCATTCAGGAACTATTGGTGGTATAGAACTTTCTATGGCCACAATTGAAGATTTATTAGAAATTAAAATTCCATATTATTTAAGAGTAAATTTTAATGCTGTTGTTAATTTAGTTGATGCTATTGGAGGTTTAAATATTAATTCTGATGTTAATTATGATTTTAGTTGTTGGACAAATCGTAGTTGTGTTTTCCACCCTGGTTTAAATAGTGTAGGTGGTACTTGTGCTTTAGCATTTGCAAGGGAACGTCATGCTTATGATTCTGGTGATCGTCATCGTGGTGAAAATCAAGAACAAGTTATAAGTTTAATAATTGATAAAGTTACAAGTTCTAGTACAATAATTAATAATTATAATAATATTTTATCTGCTTTAGATGGAACATTTGAAACTAATTTAACATCTGATGATATAACTAGTTTAGTTAAATTTCAATTAAATGATATGAAATCTTGGAATATAATAACTAATAATGTTGATGGTAGTGGAAATATGTTACCAACATATAGTTATCCAAATCAAAAATTATATGTAATGGAGCCAAAAGCTGAAACTATTACGGAAGCTATTAATAAATTAAATGAAGTATTGGAAACACCTGATGAATAAATATAAAAAAGGATTAGCTTGGGCTTTATTAATCTTTTGGCTTTTATTAATTTTCTTTTTTTCTTCCCAAAATGGTACTTCTAGTAGTGAAGTATCTAATGGGTTATTAAAGATTATAGAATATATTTTCCATATATCTACCAATAATTTAAGTTTTATTATTCGAAAATTAGCTCATTTTACTTTATATTTAATTTTAGCTTTACTAGTAATTAATGTTTTAAAACAATATTATAAAATAGATAATAAAAAATTAATAATAGTATTATTAATATGTTTAATTTATGCTGTTAGTGATGAATTTCATCAATCTTTTGTAGATGGAAGAAGTTCACAAATAAAAGATGTATTTATTGATTTTAGTGGTTCTTTTGTTGGTTGTTTAATAATAGACAAAATAATTAAAAAGAGTAATATTAATAACATATAATTTAATAGGTGATTATATTGAAATTAATTTTACTCTTTTTTATTTTAGTATTAATTTTGGATATTTTTTGTTGTATTAACTCATCAAAAATAGATGAATAATTTTTATTCATCTATTTTTTAAGAATTAGTTGCATTTCTTAAATCAGTTACAAATTCATTCATTATAGTTAAATATGTACTATCAGTTTTAGTTTGAGTCTTCATCATATTTATATTAAGAACATTGGCTTTATAATTATTTTTTAAATCTTTTATTATTTCATTTTCTTCTTCATCATCACATTTAAATAAATATTTATAAGTTCCATTTTTAAAATTAGATTTCAAAGTATTAAGATTAGCTGAATTTTCTTCATAATCTTCTAAACAAATAACATTAAAACCATAATTTTCTAAAAATTTAAATATTTTTTTAGTTACAACAATTGTATTTCGATTTTCTTCTTTAGATGAAGAAGCTATTTTTCTTATTTCAGCATCCATTATTGATAAAATTTCTTCTAATTCTTTATATTTATTTTCAATTTCTTCATTAATATATTTACTACCGACTAATTTTTCTAAATTATTTTTAAAATTTGTAGCTAGCATTAAATAATTACTTGGACTAAGCCATAATTCTTCAACACCATAAGTATATTTTAAACCTTGAGCAACATCAATTATTTTCATTTGTTTATTACTATTTATTAAAGATTTAGCTATTTGTTTTTCATTAGTAATTCCATTGTAAACAAATAAAGTACCATTACTAAAATCTTTTATTTGTTTATCAGTTAAAACATAATTTTCAACATCTACTCCAGTTGGATAAATCGAACTAGAACTTTTATAATTTGAATATAAGCTTTCAACTAAATATTCAATTGGATAAACAGTTGTATATATAGTTGCATTATCCAAATTATTCCATTCAAAACATCCTCCTGTCAAAAATAAAATGCTAAATATTATTATACTATAAAGTAATTTTTTCATATCTAACTCCTATTCTAATGGTTGGTATCCATATATACCACCTGGTCTACATTTTAAAATTCTTTTAATTCCTAATTTTAAACCTTTAAAACATCCATATTTTTCAATAGCTAAAATCATATAATTACTACAAGTTGGTGTACATCGGCAAAAACTATGACTAGCAAGTGGGGTAATTTGATAACACTTAATTAAAAAAATAATGGCCTTTTTCATAAAAATTAACCACCCACTAACATTTTACTATAAATGAAATAATTTGTAAAACTTTATTTTTTAGAAGGGTGTAAATTTTTTTCGCAGGTAAAACACATCGAGTGCTATACTAATTATAGTAAAGGTGTGTAATATAATTATG
>CANRHC010000026.1 GCA_947630305.1 uncultured Bacilli bacterium | reverse complement strand
TTTTTTCTTGACACGGAGGGGGGGGGGGTATGTTATGATTTAGACATGATAGAAAGGGCATATTTTATAAAAAAAGGTGAAAATATGAGGCTAGAAAGCTTTAAAGATAAGAAAGTAATAAGAAGAAAAATGATACTAATAAGTTTAGGAGTAATAACAATAATAGGAGTATCATTGTTACTATATAAAACATTTGCAAGTTTTAAAAGTGAAGTAACATTTCCAATGATGAGTGGAAAAGTAAATTATTATGGAAATGCTGATTTAATATTTGCTTTTTATAAAGGCGATGAAAAGTTAGATGAAATGCCTCAGAAAGGAAATAGTGAAAATTTAGTTTTTGATCATGGAACATGTGATAATGGAGCAACAATTGAATGGAATGAAAATGAATGGGCGCCTTTAGTAAAAGGACTTAATCAAACAAAAACAACATGTAGTTTATATTTTAAAGAAATTAAACTTGGAATATTAAGAGAAATATCTAATTCTAATATACAAGGAATGTGGATCTATGGGAGTAAATTAACAAAAATAGTAATAGAAACAAAAAAACAAGAAAAAACAGCTGGAGAAGGGCAAAAAGTATATGGACCGTTTGATGAAGGAATATATGGTAGTGAAGATGCTATTCAAAGTTATGTTGTATGTGAAACAGGAGATACAAATTGTATAGGCTATTTACAAGGAGATGGGGGAGTTAAATTAATTAGTGGTTCAAATTTATTTTCTGGTTTTACAAAAGTAACCGAAATAGAAGGAATAGAAAATTTAAATACAAGAGGTGTAACAAAGATGAATAGTATGTTTTCCTTAATGAGCAGTCTACAAGAAATTGATTTAAGCCATTTTAATACCAGTAGTGTAAAAGATATGAGTAGTATGTTTTACGGAATGAATAATTTACAAACTTTAACATTTGGAGACAATTTTGATACCAGTAGTGTAACAAATATGAGTCACATGTTTTATGAATGTAGTAAAATACAAGAAATAGATTTAAGTCATTTTGATACGAGTAGTGTAACAGATATGTCTGATATGTTTGGTGAATGTTGGAAATTACAAACTTTGAATTTATCTTCATTTGATACAAGTTTAGTAACAGATATGAGTAGTATGTTTTCCAATATGCTTAAATTACAAACCCTAACTTTTGGAGACAATTTTGATACAAGTAGTGTAAAAGATATGAGTAGTATGTTTGAATACTGTAGTCAATTACAAGAATTAGATTTAAGTCATTTTGATACTCATAGTGTAACAGATATGAATCATATGTTTTCCAATATGAGTAACTTACAAACCCTAACTTTTGGAGACAATTTTGATACAAGTAGTGTAAAAGATATGAGTAGTATGTTTTTCTACTCTAGTCAATTACAAGAATTAGATTTAAGTCATTTTGATACAAGTAATGTCACAAATATGAGTTATATGTTTTATTATACATCAAAATTAACAAAAATAACTTATGGTCCAAATTTTATTCATAATGTAGATGCTAAAACAAGTAGTATGTTTTATAATTGCCCAGCTAATAAACCAGATCCAAGTGTTCTTCCATCTTGGGAAGGAGTAACTTTTTAAATTAGAAAATATTGAACTATTTTTAAATAAATTGCATTATGTTGTAACTTTTTATATAATATAAATGGTGATTTGATGAAAAAAAGTGGTTTTTTAGAAGGTGCTTTTATTGCAACTGCTAGTGTTATTATTTGTAAAATATTAGGTTTAGTTTATGTTATTCCTTTTTATAATATTATTGGTAATCAAGGTGGAGCTTTATATAGTTATGCTTATGAAATATATACTATTTTTTTAAGTTTATCAACTGTTGGAATTCCTACTGCTATTAGTAAAATTATAAGTGAATATAATACTTTAAATTATCAACATTTAAAAGAAAGAGCTTATAAGATGGGTAGTAAAATTCTTAGTATTTTAGGTATTATTTGTTTTTTAGCTTTATTTATTTTTGCTCCTCAAATTGCTTTTTTAATTAAAGGTGATTCTTTAGGTGGTAATAGTTTAGATAGTATTACTTTAGTTATTCGATCTATTTCTACTGCTTTATTAGTTGTACCTATGTTAAGTGTTAATCGTGGTTATTTACAAGGTCATAAATTTATAATGCCTTCTGAAATATCTGCTGTAATAGAACAAATTGTTAGAGTTGTTATTATTGTTTTAGGTAGTTTTCTGGCTTTAAGAGTTTTTAATTTAAGTTTAGATTTTTCTGTTAGTATAGCTGTTTTAGGCGCTACAATAGGTGCTTTTATTGCTTATGTTTATTTAAAACATAAGATTAGACAAAATAAAGATATTTTTAAAATTACTAAAAAAGAGTCTATTGAAGAAAAAAAGGTTACAACTAAGGATTTGTTTAAAAAAATTTTATATTATGCTATTCCTTTTGTTTTAATTGATATTATTAAATCTTCTTATAGTGTTGTTGATTTATTTACGATTGTTAAAACTTTAACTAATTTAGGTTATTCTGTTGTTGATGCTGAAAATGTTATGGGGATAATTTCTACTTGGGCCTCTAAATTAAATATGATTATTATTTCTATAAGTATTGGAATAACTGCTAGTTTAATTCCTCATATAATGCCAAGTTTTGTTAAAAAGGATTTTAAGGATGTTAGTAAAAAAGTTAATGAAGCAATGCAAATATTAGTTGTTTTAACTATTCCTATGACTGTTGGTTTATCATTTTTATCTTATCCTGTTTGGAATGCTTTTTATGGTTATGATAAGATAGGTGTTAGTTTATTTTCTGTTAATATTTTTATTGCTATTACTTTGTCTTTTCAATCTATTTTAGTTGATACAGCTCAAATTATGAATAATACTAAATTATCATTTGGTTCTTTATTTTTAGGTTTACTTGTTAAAATGATTCTTAATGTACCAATGATGCATTTATTTAAAAATATTGGCCTTGAAGCCTATTATGGTTCTTCTATTGCAAGTTTTATATCCCAATCTACAACTATTATTTTCTTATTATGGAGATTAAATCGTACTTATCATATTACTTATCAAGATATTGTAAAAGTATTAAGAAAAACAATTATTTCATGTATTTTTATGGTTTTAGTATTAGTGGGTTTAAATTTTATTATTCCTATTAATGTTGGTAGTAGATTATTTAGTATTGTTATATGTTTAATTTATGGTTTAGTTGGAGCTATAGTATATTTTTATTTAATGCTTAAATTAAAGGCTATTTTAAATGTTAATAAACCTAGTGATTTAAAAAAATTATTTAAAGGAGAGTAGTAATGAAAAAAGTAGTTTATATGGTTAAAAAAATTAAAAATGTTGATTATAAATCTTTTTATCAACATGCTAAAAAAATAGCAAAAAAAATTCATAAACCAACTTTTTTCATTCTTATTGATATTATTTGGTGTGCTATTTTTTATGGTAGTGGATATATGGATTATTTTGAATTTGAATTTTATTTATTAAAAAGAAAAGAAAGAAAAAGTTTTTTAACTGGCCGTTTAAATAATGAAATAGTAAGAAAATATAATGATAAAAAAGATTGGAATAAATTAGATGATAAAATTATTTTTAATCATTTATTTAAAAAATATTTAAAAAGAGAATTTATTGATTTAAGAGAAAATGATTTATTGTCTTTTAAAAAGTTTTTGAAAGGAAAAAAAAGAGTTGTTGCTAAACCTATAGCTGATTGTGGTGGTAAAGGTGTAATTGTTATTGAAGATTTTAAAAATGTTGAAAAAATTTATGAAGATTTGTTAAATAATAAACAATATTTAGTAGAAGAATATCTTATTCAACATCAAGATTTATCTAAGTTATATCCTAGTAGTGTAAATGGTCTTAGAATATTATCTTTTTTAGATGATAAAGGTAAAGCTCATATTTTAAATGTTATTTTAAGAATTGGTAATAATGGTAAGGTTGATAATTTTAGTAGTGGGGGAATGTATACTTTTGTTGATACTAAAGGCATTGTTTATGTACCTGCTATAGATGAAAAAGGAAATGTATATGATAAACATCCTATAACTAAAGAAAAGATAGTTGGATTTAAAATTCCTCATTTTAAAGAATTAGAAAAATTAATTGATCAAATTTCTTTAGTAGTGCCTTCTATTAGGTATGTTGGTTGGGATGTAGCTGTTACTAAAGATGGTTTTGCTATTTTAGAAGGTAATCAATATCCTGGTATATTTCAAGTTAAACCAAGTTTAAGTAAAAATAAAAAAGGAATTTTAGAAGAATATCGTAAATATATGGATATTTGAATTATGTAAAGTAAGATTAAATTTCTTTCTTTTTTTAAAATGTTATGTTATTATCTTTTTAAGAATTGGTGAGTTTATGGAAAAGAAAAGTAATAAGATATATGTATTAGTAGTAATGGGAATAATAAGTGTATTAATAGTAACTTTAGGATTAACATATGCATATTGGCGATTAACAAAATGGCAAGAAAATGAAAATGTTGTTACTACTGGTTGTTTAAATTTAACATTTGAAGATGAACAAAATGATATATATTTACCAAAAGCATATCCAATAAGTGATGAAGAAGGTGTAAAACTTACACCATATTCTTTTAAACTTACTAATCATTGTAATCAATCATCTGATTATGAACTTGGTTTAGAAATGCTTGATAATACCAATTTAGATAGTAAATATATTAGATATTATTTAAGTAAGACAGTTGATGAATATATATTACATACTATATTTGAATTTGATGATAGTTATAGATATGAAGTCTTGCCATATAATACTTTAGAAGAATGTAATATTGCTAAAGAAAACGCTTTAGCTGAAAATCGTGTAATAATAAATGGCTGTACTAATGATTTATTCTTAATTGATGATATATATTCAACTTTTACAAATAAAGGTGATTTATTAAATACTAAACCATTTGAAGATGAATTAATCCTTGAAAATGCAATTGAAGGAAGATTATTAAATAGAGGAACGATTGATCCTTTAGGTTCAATAGAATTTAAATTTGGTTTATGGATGGATTATGATGCAGATTTAGAAGCTAGAAATAAAACAATGACAAGTAAAATAGTTGTTAATGCTGTTAATAGTCAAAAAAATGTTATAAGAGATTTAAATACTTATACAGAAGCAAAGGGTTTATGGAAATATAGAGAGGATTTAACGAGCATTGTTATAGAAGATAATATTCATCAAATTGATGGTGATAAAGTATATGGTCCATTTGATGAAAGTAGTGAAAAAGATAGTAGTGTAATGAGTTATGTTAAAGAAAATGATGATGGTACATTTATTGGTTATTTACAAGGAAACGGTAAAATAATATTAAATGCAAATAGTAAAACATTCTTTAGTCCTTTTGAAAATGTTACTAAAATTGATGGATTAAATAATTTAGATACTAGTCGAGTAAAAGATATGAGTGGTATGTTTGCCGGAATGATTAGTCTAAAAGAATTAGATTTAAGTAATTTTGATACTAGAAATGTTACAAATATGAGTAATATGTTTAATAATAGTGGATTAACAAAATTAACTTTAGGTAGTAATTTTGACACAAGTAATGTAACAGATATGAGTTACATGTTTTCCTATATGAGAGATTTACAAACTTTAGATTTAGGCAATTTATTTGATACGAGTAAAGTAACAAATATGGAAGGAATGTTTGGTAATTTAAAGACTTTACAAAATTTGGACTTAAAAGATAAATTTGATACAAGCAATGTAACAAATATGAGCTATATGTTTTCGGGAATAAGTACCATTAAAACTTTAGATTTAGGCAATTTATTTAATACGAGTAAAGTAACAAATATGGAAGGAATGTTTAGTAATTTAAATGCTTTACAAAATTTGGATTTAAAAGATAAATTTGATACGAGCAATGTAACAAATATGAGTTATATGTTTTATTACCTTATTAATTTACAAACTTTAAATTTACGAAATTTATTTGATACAAGTAAAGTAACAGATATGAATTGTTTGTTTTATGGATTGGTAAGTTTAAGAAATTTAGACTTAGGAAATTTATTTGATACTAGTAATGTAACAAATATGAGTGCAATGTTTGCTAATTTAGGTAGTTTACAAAGTTTAGATTTAAAAGATAAATTTAATACAAGTAAAGTATCTGATATGAGTTATATGTTTGCTTTTATGGGTAATCTAAAATCAATTAATTATGGTAATAATTTTATTCATAAATCTGGTGCTAATATAGAAATGATGTTTAATGAATGTACGGCTCCTCCACCAGATGTTTCTGTACATTCATCTTGGAGTGGTGTATCTTTTAGTTAAGAATAAACTGTAATTTGGTTTATTCTTTTTTTTAAAAATATTTTACACTATTAAAGTAATATCTGATATAATAAGCCTAGGGTAAAATAATTTTTTTCAATTTATTAAAGAGTAACACTTTTTAATAAATTTTAGAGAGGAGTAACATATGGAAAAAGATCGTTTTTACAAACAGGATTGGTTTATTTTGGTAACATTAATATTATTTGCACCGATTGGGATATTTTTATTATGGAACTACAATGACAAGATGAAAAATAATGCTAAAGTTGTTTTATCATTAATATTTACTTTAATTTTTCTTTCTACGTTAGGTTATTCAATAGTTAATATTAAAAATTTTAATAAAGTAGATAATAATTTAGAAACAAATATCAATAGTAATGTAAATAAAGAAAATGATATTACTGATTTAGATAAAACAAATGAAGAAATTAATTTAGATGATCCAAATTTTGTTTCAAATGAAAATAATGTAGATATTCAAAATACCGTTTTAGATGAAACTCAACCAAGTAATCCTAATCCATCAAATGAAACTCAATCAAGTAATCCTAATCCTTCAAATGAAACTCAATCAAGTAATACTAATCCATCAAATGAAACTCAATCAAGTAATCCTAATCCATCAAATGAAACTCAACCAAGTAATCCTAATCCATCAAATGAAACTCAATCAAGTAATACTAAACCATCAAATGAAACTCAACCAAGTAATCCTAATCCATCAAATGAAACTCAATCAAGTAATACTAAACCATCAAATGAAACTCAATCAAATAATATTAATGCATCAACAGATAACCAAGGAAGTTCTAATAATTCGACAACTGAATCAATTAGTCAAACAAATGCTTTACGTTCTGCAAAAAGTTATTTATCATCATCATCTTTTTCTTACATTGGATTAGTAAAGCAACTAGAATTTGAAGAATATTCACATGAAGATGCTGTATATGCTGTTGATAATTGTGGAGCCAATTGGAATGAACAAGCTTTAAAAAAAGCCAAAAGTTATTTATCATCATCATCATTTTCTTATATAGGCTTAAGAAAACAATTAGAGTTTGAAGAATTTACAACTAGTCAAGCACTTTATGGTGTTGATAATTGTGGAGCCGATTGGAATGAACAAGCTTTAAAAAAAGCCAAAAGTTATTTATCATCATCATCATTTTCTTATATAGGTTTAAGAAAACAATTAGAGTTTGAAGAATTTACAACTAGTCAAGCACTTTATGGTGTTGATAATTGTGGAGCTGATTGGAATGAACAAGCAGTTAAAACAGCCAAAAGTTATCTAAATACGATGCCATTTTCTAGAGATGGGTTAATTAAACAGTTGGAATATGAGGAATTTACACATGAACAAGCAGTTTATGGTGTTGACCAAAATGGTTTATAAAATAAAGAAAATGTCAAGAAATTAAATAATTTCATGACATTTTTTCTAATTATAAAATTAATAGTTCAAAACATATTTTTAAATTTATTGAAAAAACATTGAATTTAGATATTACTTTTAATTCAAAATATTAAAAAATATAAAAAATATAAACGGCAACATGCTAAAGATGAATTATATTTAGCTGATATATTAAAATAAAGACAAGGTTAATTTCCTTGTCTTACTTCCATTATTACTGGTAAAATCATTGGATGTCTTCCAGTTAAAGCGTTTATATACGGGTGTAAATCTAAAATTATTTGATTTTTTAAATCGGTATAAGTGTAGGTGTTTTTTTGTAATGATTCTTTAACTATACTAGTTATTTTCTTTTCAATTTTATCAATTAACTCAGCGTTTTCATTAACCATAACAAATCCTCTAGTTGTTACGTTTGGTTTGATAAGTAATTGTCTAGTTATTGGATTAATATTTACAATAGCAAGTAAGATTCCATCTTTACTCATTACTTTTCGATCTTTTATTACGGTAGAACCTACATCGCCAATTCTAGAACCATCAACATAGATGTCTCCTGCTTCAACAGGTAATCCTCTTTCTACACCTTCATTTGTTAGATTAATTACATCGCCATTTTTACAAATAAAGATATTTTCACTTGGTATATCACAATCTTCAGCTATTTTTTTATGAGCCATTAGCATTCGATATTCACCATGCATAGGCATAAAATATTGAGGATTTACAAGTCTTAACATTAATTTTAATTCTTCTTGTTTGGCGTGTCCAGAAGTATGAATATCACTAAATTCTTCATTTGTGTATACTTTAACGCCTTTTAAGTATAATTTATTTATTACTCTATTAACGCTTTCTGCATTTCCTGGAATAGGTTTAGCTGAAAAAACAACTAAATCATCTGGTAATAAACTAATTTGTTTATGAATTCCATTAGCTATTCTTGTTAAGGCAGCAAGTGGTTCACCTTGACTTCCTGTACATAAGATACATACTTCACATCTTTTTAAACTTTTGGCTTTATTGGCATCAATGAAAATACTTTTATCTTTAATAAGACCATTATTTAAAGCAATTTCAATACTAGATTCCATTGATCTTCCAAAAGTAATTATTTGTCTATTATTTTTTCGGCAAGTTTCAACAATATGTTTAATACGATATATATTAGATGCAAAAGTTGCAATTATAATTCTACCATGATGTCTTGAGATAATATCATTTAAAGTTTCATCAACACAAGATTCACTTTTAGAAAATCCTTCCGATAAAGCATTGGTACTATCACTTAAAAGAATCTTGACTCCTTCTTTACCAATTTTGGCCATTTTATGTAAATCAGCCATTGGCCCGATAGGTGTTAAATCAAATTTAAAATCTCCTGTTTCAAAAATCGTGCCCTGTGGTGTATGAATAACTACTGCAAATGAATCTGGAATAGAGTGAGTAGTATTTACAAATTCAACATTAAAATATTTTGTTTTAATATGTGAATCTTGATTAATTTCTTCAATTTTTTCATATTTAATATTATTATCTATTAATTTTCGATTAATTAAACTTATCGCAATTTTAGGTGAATAAATAACTGGTATTTTAACTTTTTGAAGTAAGAAGGCAATTCCACCAATATGATCTTCATGACCATGAGTAATAATTAAACCTTTAATTTTATCTTCATTTTTCTTTAAATAAGTCACATCTTGAATTACATAATCTATCCCCATTAATTCGTCTTCGGGAAACATAACCCCAGCATCAATAATTAATATTTCATCATCATGTGTTATGACATACATATTTTTTCCAACTTCACCAAGTCCACCTAAAGCAACTATAGATGTAATATCTTTTTTATTTTGCATATAATCATCCTCCTAAAATAAAAAAATAAAAAGTTGTTTACTTATTTAAAATTATAACGCAAAAAATTGAACTTGTCTATATTTAATGTTATACTTTTAATTAAGGGGATATAGAGAAGGAGATTATATTATGGGATTATTTGATAAATTAAAAAAGATGGTTTCTAAAAAAGATGAAGATGAAAAATTAGAAACTTATGATAAGGGATTAAAAAAGACAAGAGAAGAATTTGTTTCTAAATTAAATTTACTTGGAATTAAATATACAAAAGTTAATGAAGAATATTTTGAAGAATTAGAGGACATACTAATTATGGCTGATATTGGTGTTAATACTGTTTTTAAATTTTTAGATCGTCTTAAATCAAGAGTTAAAAAAGAAAATATTACTGATACTAAATTTTTAAATGAAGTAATTGTTGATGAATTATTTATTATTTATGTCGAAAATGAATCTTTAAGTGATAAAATTAATGAAGCTGATAGTGGGCCAACAGTTATCTTAATGGTCGGTGTTAATGGGGTTGGTAAAACAACTACAATTGCCAAGTTAGCTAATAAATATCAAAAAATGGGTAAGAAAGTTATGATGATTGGAGCTGATACTTTTAGGGCTGGTGCTATACCTCAATTAAAAAGTTGGGCAGATAAAATTGATTGTTTATTTTATGGTGTAGAGAATAATGATCCTTCTAGTGTAATTTATGATGGTTTAAAAAAAGCCAAAGAAGAAAATGTTGATTATGTTTTTATTGATACTGCTGGACGTCTTCAAAATAAGGTTAATTTGATGAAAGAACTTGAAAAAATGAATAAAGTAATTACATCTTTTATTCCTAATGCCCCTCATGAAACTCTTTTAGTAATTGATGCGACTACTGGTCAAAATGGTATTTTACAAGCTAAAAGTTTTGCTCTAATTACTAATATAACAGGTATAGTTTTGACAAAACTTGACGGAACTGCTAAAGGTGGAATTGTCTTAGCTATTAAAGAAGAAACTAATATACCGGTTAAATTTGTTGGCTTTGGTGAAAAAATGGAAGATTTAGATGCTTTTGATATTGAAAATTATATTTATGGATTATTTAAGGATATGATTAAACATGAATAAAGTTTTATATTATAATGATTTATTTTCTTATTATAAAGAATTATTAACAATGAAAGAGAAAGAAGTTTTTTCCCTTTATTATGAAGAAAATTTATCTATGGGAGAGATTGCTTTAATTAAAAATGTTTCTAGAAGTGCTATTGGTTATAAAATTAAAAAGGTTGAAGAAAAATTAGATAATTATGAAAAAATTTTAAAAAAAAGAGAAATATTTAATAAATTGCAAAAAATTATTTTAAAAATTGATGATAATCTGATAAAATTAGAATTAGAGAAGATTATAGAAGAATAATCGAGGTGTGATATGAAAAAGAAAGTTGTTATTATATGTTTGATAATAATGTTTTTAGCTTTGTTAATTAATAATTTACATTTTGCACAAGCTGCTAATGTTATTGGAGATGAGACTGGTTTATTTTGTGGTGATGAGGTAGAAAAAAATGGTGTAAAGACTAAGACTTGTACTTTAAAAATTGAAGTTTTAGAACAAACTAGTTTTAATACTATTCATGTTTGGTTTAGTACCTTGTCAAATATGAAAGTTCAAAGTATATCTTATTTTCCTGGTTGGTATTTAAATCGATTAGAAAATGATCAGGTTACTTATGTTATGCAAAATGAAAATACTACTCAACAAAAAGGTGTTTATAATGTTGCTACGGTTGTTTTAGAAAAATTAGATAAAGATAGTCCTTGTGATGTGCAAATTGATATTAGTTTTAAAACCGAAAGTAGATCATGTATTAATACTGATGGTTATTATTTTGATAAACAAGGAAATAAAACGGATGTAGCTGGTTGGGAAAATTCTTGTAATCCACATTGTGAATTTAAAAATGATAAATATTATAATAATGTTGGTCATGTAGTTTCCCAAAATGAATATGAAGAATCATGTAATCCTCATTGTGATGAGAAAAATGGACAATGGTATGATAATAAAGGACATCCTGTAGGTAGTGAAAGTGAGATGGAAAGTGTTTGTAATCCTCATTGCGATGAAGCAGATGGTAAATATTATGATAATAATGGTCATCCTATTGAACAAGATGAGTATTATAATCAATGTAATCCACATTGTAAATTTGAAGAAAATGTTTATTATAATAATGTTGGAAAACCTGTTACACAAGGTGAATATGAAAATGATTGTAATCCACATTGTGAATTTAAAGATGGAACATATTATAATGATGTAGGTCATCCTGTTATCCAAACAGAATTTGAAGAAACGTGTAATCCACATTGTCAATATGAAAATGGTAAATATTATGATGATCATGGTAAGGAAGTAGAACAAGCTGATTATCAAAGAGCATGTACTGATATTCGTTGTAAAGTATTAGCTGATGGAACAAAATATGATGATAAAGGTGAATTAACTAATGATTTGGGTTATACTAAAGCTTGTGAAAAACATTATTGTGAGGAATTAGAAGATCATACTAAATATGATAGTGATGGAAATGTTACTGATGATTTAGGTTATACTAAATCTTGTGAAAAACATTATTGTGAAACTTTAATTGATGGAACGATGTATAATAAAAAAGGAGATGTTGTGGAAAATAAATCTGATTATGAAGAATCATGTAATCCAAAATGTCAGAAAAAAGGTGAACAATATTATGATGATCATGGTCATCCAGTAAAAGAAAGTGAATTTGAAAATATTTGTAATCCTCATTGTGAGTATTCAAATGGTAATTATTATAATGATGTAGGTCATGTAGTTAATCAAAATGATTATGAAGAAGCTTGTAATCCTAAATGTAAATTGGTAGATGGAACATATTATAATGATCATGGTCATTCTGTAGATGTGACAACTTTTGAAAATATTTGTAATCCTCATTGTGATTTTGAAAATAATCAATATTATGATCAAAATGGTCATCCTGTAGATCAAGCAGGATATGAAAGTGCTTGTAATCCGCATTGTAAAAGTACGAATGGCAATTATTATGATAATGAAGGGCATAAGGTTGATGTTACTACTTATGAAGATGTTTGTAATCCTCATTGTGAATTAAAAAATAATGTCTTTTATGATAAAAATGGTCATCCAGTAGAAGAAAGTGATTATGAAAATTCATGTAATCCACATTGCGAATATGCCAACGATAGTTATTATAATGATGTTGGGCATATAGTTTCCCAAAATGAATATGAAGAATCATGTAATCCAAAATGTCAAGAAGATGATGGAAAATATTATGATAATAAAGGTCATCCTGTAGATCAAGAACAATATGAAGATATATGTCATCCTAAATGTGTTTATCGAGATGGAATATATTATGATTCAAATGGCAATAGTGTTCAAAAAGAAGTTTATGAAAATGATTGTAATCCACATTGTATGCAAAAAGAAGATAAATTTTATAATGATAAAGGACATGAAGTAGATGAAGATGAATTTAAATTTACTTGTAATCCTCATTGTGCTATAGAAGATGATCACTATTATGATCATGATGGTAATGAAATTAATGAAGAAGAATTTTATAATTTATGTAATCCTCATTGTTTATTCGTTAATGATAAATATTATGATGATAAAGGTCATGAAATAGACAAAAGTGAATATGAAAAAATATGTGAACCAAAGTGTTTAATCGTAAATGGTATATATTATAATAATGATGGAAAAGAAGTAGAAGAACTTGAATATCAAAAACAATGTTTAGTAAATAAATGTATTATTTTAAGTGATGGGACAATGTATGATAATGAAGGAAACGTTGTTACTAAATTAGAATATACTAAAGCTTGTGAAAAACATTATTGTGAGATTTTAAAGGATAATACTATATATGGTGTAGATGGTTTAATTACTGATAAAGATAATTATGATATTTATTGTATAAAACATAGTTGTGAAATAATTAATGAAATATATTTTGATAAAAATGGTAAAATAGTTGATAAAAAAACATATAATAATAGTTGTACAAGTTCTGATACAGTTACTATTGAAAATCCTAAAACAGGAAATACTTTGCCAATAATATTAATTTTAATAGGTTTATTAAGTGGAATTGGAATTATTATATATACTAAAAAATATAATATCTTTAAAAAAATAAATTAAAGAGCTTTAAAACTCTTTTTTTTACGTGTATAATATTTAGATAGGAGCTGATAACATGTTTGAATATATTGGAGATCGTTTAGAAAAAGCTATTAAAAATATTAAAGGTATGGGAAGAATTACTGAAGAAAATATTAGTGAAGCTATGAGAGAGATTAGAATGGCTTTATTAGAGGCTGACGTTAATTATCAAGTAGTTAAAGAATTTATAAGTAATGTTAAGGAAAAAGCTTTAGGAATGGATGTTGGAAAAAGTTTAAAACCAGATGAATTATTTATTAAATTAGTTAAGGATGAATTAATAGATTTATTAGGTAAAGAATATGTTCCATTAAAATTAAATAATAAGCCAGCAATTATTATGTTAGTTGGATTACAAGGTAGTGGTAAAACAACATCTATTGCTAAATTAGCTAATCATTTAAGAAAAAAAGAAAGTAAAAATCCTTTATTAGTTGCGGCTGATGTTTATCGACCTGCTGCTATAGATCAATTACAAGAATTAGGAAAATCTTTAAATATTGAAGTATTTAGTAAAGGAAAAATAAATCCTGTAGATATAGTTAAAGAAGCAATAGAATATGCTAAAAAAAATAATTATGATACTATTTTAATAGATACTGCTGGAAGATTACATATTGATGAAGCTTTAATGGAAGAACTAAAAAATATTATTGAAATTAGTAATCCAGATGAAATAATTTTAGTTATAGATGCGATGATGGGACAAGATGCTATAAATGTTATAAATGGTTTTAATGATAATATTTCATTAACTGGATGTATACTAACTAAATTAGATGGTAATACAAAAGGTGGTGTTGCCTTATCAGTAAGACATTTAACAAATATTCCTATTAAATTTGTTGGTGATAGTGAAAAATTAGATGGATTAAAAGCTTTTTATCCAAATAGAATGGCTGAGCGTATTTTAGATATGGGAGATATAATGTCTATTGCCGAAAAAGTGGAAGACATTATGAGTGAAGATGAAGCCTTAAAACAAGCTAAAAAAATGCAAAATGGAAAATTTGATTTAGAAGATTTTTTACAAACTTTTAAACAAATTAAAAAACTTGGACCTTTAGAAAACATAATTAAATTATTACCACAAGCAAGAAAAATGGGACTTAATAATATTCAAATTGATCCTAAACAAATGGCTCATGTTGAAGCAATAATACTTTCCATGACTCCTTATGAAAGACGTCATCCTGAAATTTTAAAAGCATCAAGAAAACAAAGAATAGCTAAAGGATCAGGAAGAAGTGTTGAAGAAGTAAATCGTTTATTAAATCAATTTGAAGAAATGAAAAAAATGATGAAAATGATGCAAAATGGAAAAATGCCATTTAAAATGTAAAGGAAAACTGTAAATATACATTTGCAATTTATGCTAACAAAAAATGTGCACTTTATAATATCGTGTAAATAGACATGTCTAATTAGAAAAA
>CANRHC010000025.1 GCA_947630305.1 uncultured Bacilli bacterium | reverse complement strand
TTTTTTTCTAATTTATAATTTTCTAAAGCTAAAAAATAATTATCTAGTTGTTCTTTCATTTTATTTATAGCATTTAAATCTTGAAATTTAGTTTCTATTCTATTTAAAAAAAAATTTCTGTCAATCATAGTCTCACCTATACTTTGAAATTTGTTCTCTATATAAATTTTATCATATTATAAATATTTATTTGTCAATAAATTTAATTATTTGACATATTATGCTAATTCTTTTTATTTGTGACAAAGATACAAACAAAATATTTAAAACTGCGTACAATAAAATGAAAGGAGATAATTTTATGAATTGCAATAATAGTGATTATCAAAAAGCATATAACTATGTTAAAAACGCTCAGCAAAATTCTTTTGTTCAAGGATGTTGCTGTGGATTTAGACAACTTTCTGGACCTACAGGACCTACGGGACCTGCTGGACCTGCAACTATAAGTGTTGGTACAACTACTGAAGGTTTACCAGGAACTAGTGCTTCGGTTACAAACTCTGGAACAGCCGAAAATGTAATTTTAGATTTTGTTATTCCAGTTGGACCAACTGGACCTATAGGACCTACTGGACCTACTGGACCTACTGGACCTACTGGACCAACTCCTACTCTAACAGCTAATGCTACAACAATAGATCCTGGTGAAAGTGCAGTTGCCACAATAAACGACCTAGGAAACGGAAATTACGAACTTGACTTTCAAATCCCTCAAGGACCTACTGGACCTGCTAATGGTTTAAATGCATATGGTGGAGTGTATCGATCTACTAATCAAACTTTAACTTCTGGTGATGCTACTCCTGTCGTTGTTGATTTTGATCAAACTGGTGAAAGTGTTAATGTTGATATTACTACCCCAAATACTATTACAATTGAAGAAGCTGGTAATTATTTAATTAGTTATAATGCAGTAATTAATAATCAAACTGCTGAGGAAACAACTGTAACCGTGAATAATGCTGGTAGTCCAATTGACAGTTTAACAACTGTTATAACTCCTCAAGCAAACCAAGATACAACATATACCAATATGGGAATTGTCCCACTAGCAGTAGGTGATACTGTAACTTTATCTGTTGCCAGTGCTACAACATTAAATGGTACATTAGATAATGCTTCATTAAATGTTACTAAACTTAATTAAATTCTTTTTTACTCCATTCCTTATTCTTTAAAAAAGGCTTAAATGCCTTTTTTTAATTTAAAGCCTTAAAAGTATAATAAGAATACTTTAAATGCTCTAACTTAAAATCATCTATTAATTTTTTTTCATAATTACTTTTTTCATCATACCATGAATAAATTTCAACATTTTTAAAATTTAATTTTTTTAATATTTTAATTAAATCAATTAAAGTAAATAAATTTTTTTGTTTATTAAATAAATCATATCCTTGATCATTTAATAAATAATTAATTACATGAACACTACTAAAATTATTGATCTCCCCAATTAAAACACCATTTGGATTTAAATGCTTTTTAATTTTTCTTAAAAAATAAAGAGGATTATTTACTTTTTCTAAAACATCACCAATTAAAATACAATCATAATTCATAGCTTCATCAATATTCTTATAAACTTTACCAAATTTTTGACTAAAAAATCTTTTATTGATATTTTTTTCAACACCATCTATTTTAACATTATAACGATATTTTAAATAAAGAATTAAATTACCTATCCCACATTGATAATCTAAAATACTTTGATATGGTTTTAAAAATACATGTGAAGCATTTTTTAAACGATCAAATTCACTAGTTTCAAAATGCCATTTACGATAAAAATAATTTCGATTTTTATTTAAAATAGGATAAAATTGACTTAAATCTTGACGAAATGAAGCTCCTAAATAATGATAAATAAATGTATCATGACATAAAAATAAACGGTAACCTAACTTAATAATTTGTAATGATAAATCATTGTCTTCAATATATCCAGGACTATAATTTTCATCAAGAAATTTTATTTTATTAATAACATCTCTTCTAATTAAAAGACAATAACCTATTAAAAATACTTTTTCTTCCCATCTATTTTTATCAGAAATATTATTTTTAAAAGCTTCTTGTTGCATTTGGATTACATTTTGAAATTTTAAATCACATCCTTGTTGATTTTCATTTTGATTACAAACAGGTCCTACTGCTCCAATATCTAAAGAACTATATAAACATTTTTTTAAATTATCTAACCAATTATTAGTTACAATAGTATCATTATTTAATAATAAAATATCATTATTTTTATTAGCAACATTTAAAGCTATATTACAACCTTTAGGAAAACCTAAATTTTTTTTATTATAAATAACTTTTAAATCTTTTTGTTTTTTTAACCAATCTTTAGTATTATCCGTTGAATTATTATCTATAACAATTATTTCATAAGTTTTTTTATTTGTATATTTTCTAATACTTTCAATACATTCTTTAGTTTTTAATAAATTATTATAAGTCAAAATAATAATTGAAGTTTTATTCAATATAATCACCTACTAAATAATATGTTAAATTAAAAAAAAGCAGTTAAAAAACCACTTATTTTCTTACTAAACCATAAACATCTTCACTATCAAAGAAACCTTCAATATTATTTATATTTTCAGAATAAGGATTTAATACTCCATATCCCGCAACATAATAACCTTGATTAACTAAATCATTAACTTCTTCCATTGTTTTAGCAGTTTTACCACTTACACCATCACTCATAACTACTGAACAAATAACTCTTGGTAAATCATCTTTATGTAATGATGAATGTCCTTCACTATCTAATATTAAGGAATATTCATCATTTTGAAGTCTAGCATCATCAGTTATATTAATTTCAGAACCAATACTTCTAATATCATCAAAAACAATTTCACTTTTTGGTAATGAAGATTTTAAATATTCTAATTCATTTTTATAAGTTTCAAGTAATCCTCTTTCATCAACAGCATAACTTAAACTACATTCAGATTCATCATTTAAAGTTTCATCAAAAGCAATTTCATTATTACTTTCTTCAACAGGAACTTCATTTACTTCTGTTAAAGTTTCACTTTCAACTACTTCCGGTAAAGTTTCATTTGCCTCTATTAAAGTTTCACTTTCTGGTATAGTTTCTGTTAAAGTTTCACTTTCAACCACTTCTGTTAAAATTTCACTTTCATTTAATTGTGGTAAAGTTTCACTATTACCAATCTTTTGATTTTCACTTTCCAAAATACTTTCTACTATCATCTCTTCAGTGCTTAAAGTAACTTCTTGATTATCAGAACCATAAATATCAATATTATCATCAGAATAAATTAATTTATTATTGTTATTTAATTTAATATTTCCAACTCCAAAAGAAGTAACAGCAAGAATTCCAGCTAATATACCCGTTCTTAAAGCTAAAGCTCTTTTTCTAACTTTCAAATAATTATTTCTAATTTTTTCTAAAGAACTTTCTGGTATATTTGCTAATATATTAGAAAATCTTTTTACTTTTTTAGCTGAATCTTTTAAATATTTTTGACGTTCTTCATAAACATCCCTATCATATTTATCAGAAAGTAAATCCATGAATACTTCATTAGTATTTTCTTCATCCATAACTTGTGTTTCTAATAAATCATTTTTAGCTTCTTTAATAGAATTATAGACTGTATAATTAATATTTCCTAATTCTTCTTTAACATCATTATCAACTAATTTTTCATAAGCATTTTGCTTTTTATCAAAATTTTTAACATATTTTTTAGCTTCTTTAACAGTTATTTTATTAGCATCAAATTGTTTATCTTCTAAATTAAATTCATTAAAAGCCTTCCAGGTAAGATAATCAGCTTTTTCTATTTTAGTTAATTTTTTAAAGAATTTATGTTTTCTTATCTTCTTATCTTTATTTATATCAACTAATTTAATACCATCTTTATCTGGAACATCACTCAAATCAACCATTTGAACCTCAACTTCAGATATTTTTTGATCTTTATTATCATTTACATGATCTTCTACTTTTGTTTCATCAATATCTTCCTTACATTTTAATTCTTTACGATTATAAATCGTTTTAGTTAATTCTTCATGATAATACTCTATTAAATTCCAATCTTTTTGAGTATTAGAAATACTTTTTAACATTTTATTATATTGTAATTCAAAATCCCTAACTAATATTAAAAACGGATCATTATAACTTAAGTTATTCATATTTAATCTTTCAACTTTTTTAATCCATTTATAATATTTTTCTAAATTTACTAAAGCTTGATCAATTTCTGTTTGTTTAGCACTATAATGACTAATTTCACTATTAATTTTTTTAATAGTATTTAAATGATCATTATAAATTTTATTATTTTCTTCATTATAATAGGTTAATTCATTTTTTATTTTATCAAGAACATTTCTAGCTTCACTAACATCTCTTAAAAATATATTATTATTTAAACTATTTACTAAATTTAAAACTCTATTATATAATTTACTAACATTATTAGTAGAAATATTATAATCATTCATAAATTTATTATAATTTAACCAAAATTTATTTTCAGCTAAAACAGCTTGTTGATTTATCAAAGAATTTCCGACCCATTCATAACCATCACTATAAGTTATAGACACAGCTCTAGATTGATCATTATAAATAAACATAACATCATTAATTACTTTTAAAACATAAGGAACTTCATTTAAATAAATCATAACATTTTTATCATTATATTTTTCCATAATTAATTTATTAGTTTCTTTATCATAATAATCAAGAAGAACATTAGTTAAACGATACTGACAACGATACTTCCGATCTAATAAATCTTTTTGATTATCATCTACAATCTCCTTATAAATTTCAATTAATTTTGATTTTAGTGTTTTCATAAATAAAACAACCCCCTCCAAATCGAGTAATACTATACAATATTTTCATATAAATGTCAATAAAAAATAGCCGAAGTAACTCGACTATCCTAATAATTTATCTAAATCAACATCTCGATCATGCTTAATTTGTTCCCAATTATCAGTTTTCTTAAATAAACAAATTATATTAATTGGAATCCAAGTAGCAATAAATAATGAGAAAAAGATAATACCAGACAAAATATTTTTACAACTTTTCTTATTATACCTAACTACAAATATGTTCATTGCAACATTTATTAGATAAAAAATTACAAAGAATAACAATCCAGATGCATATAAGTAAGAAAAGAAATCAAACAATTCAATACCACATATACTAAATATAACTAAAACAAGCGATAATAAAAAGCCCAAAATAACCATAATTGGCGATAAATACATAATAAACATATCAAAGCAGGCAATTCTACCGGTTTTAAAAAATTGTTTTAATAAATCTAGACCATAAATTTTTAAACAACTATATGTACCACTAGTCCAACGTTTACGTTGTTTCCAACTTGCCCAGAAACTTTGAGGATGTTCATCATAAGTAATAGCCTCTTCAACAAAAGCAACTTGAATACCCCTTAAAGCACATTGACCGGTAAACTCAGAATCTTCCGTAATAGTTCTAGTATGAAAACCTTTTGCTACGACATTTTTTTTAACCATAAATCCTGTACCATTAATAGCTGCAGATCCAGAATAATTCATTCTAGCTCGATTAAAGAAGAAATTTTGGATAAAATAGAATAAAGTATAAGATCCAGTTAACCAATTATCACCCATATTCTTAGCATCTCTAAATGCCTGAGCAACTTCAACACCTTCACATAAAGCATCATTCATTCTGGCTAAAAAATCAGGATGAACTAAATTATCGGCATCAAACACTACAAAAGCATCTAAATCATCTCTTTTAACTAACTTTTTAAATGTATCCTCTAGGGCATCACCTTTTTGTTTAACAGGAACATTACAATGAATAATTGTCGCCCCAGCTTCTTTAGCAACTCTCTCAGTATTATCGGTACAATTATTAGGTACAACAAATATTTCATATAAACGACTAGGATACCTTTGTTTTTGTAAACTCTTAATAAGAGCTGGAATAACTTTTTCTTCATTACGACCAGCAATTACAATCCCAAATTTATACTTTGGCTTATGTCTACCAAACATACTTTTATGATAATTTTTAAATCCAAATAAACCAGTAATAGCAAAATACATTCCATATATAAATGTTATTGCAAAAAAGATATAATATAATACTACCATTTTAATCACCTACTTTAATTCTTTCTAAAATTTCATTTTGCGAAATCCCTAAATTTTTTAAAGTTTCCATTTCTGATGCAATATTGCTATAACATGTATCAATAGTATCTTTTAAAATATGATCAATCTTAGATGATATAAACGTACCTTTGGTACTTTTGCTTTGAATAATATTTTGATTTTCTAAAACTGTATAACTTTTCTTTACAGTATTTGGATTTATTCCTAAAGTAGTTGCCAACTCTCTAATACTTGGAATTTGATCTTTAGGCTTTAAAAAACCTTCAATCACATTTCTTTTAATCTCATTAATTATCTGTTCATATATTGGAATTCTACTTTGTTCATCTAATGTAATCATTTTTATACCACCCCATTTAATTTTTGTACTATTTGTATTAGCACAGCTAAATTATAATACAAAATATGCTAAAATGCAAGTTTTATTCAACTAGGTGTCAATAAAGCTAAAATAAAACCTAAAAAAATAAAGCAAAAACCAGAAAAAATATTAGAAAAACTAAAAGGAATTTGTAAAAAAAATTCTAATAAAGAAAACAAAATAAAAGAAAAAATAATGACCCAAGTTTGATGATTATATTTTTTTAACAAATAATTAAATAATTTAGTAAATATTACAAAAGAAATACCAAAACCTAAACAAAAACAAAAACTAGCTAAAATATCTTGGAAAGGATTACTAAATAAATTTAATACAAAAGAATAACTTCCTAACATTAAATAAAAAGCTGTCCCACTTAATCCTGGAACAATCATTGATAAAGCATCAATCATTCCTAAAAAAATAACCCATAAATATGAAATTTTACTATTAATTATAAAAAATGGTAAAGCTAAATTATTAAACAACAATAAAAATGCAACAATTATTATTAACATAATTATAAAATCTTTAAATTTAAACTTAACTTTATTTTTTAAACTTGGTATTATTCCTAATAATAAACCAAAAAATAAACACATTGTTACTAAGTTAAAATGTTCTAAAAAAAATAATATAACTTTACTAAATACTAAAATTGCCATTAAAATACCTAAAGCTAAAGGAAACAAATATTTAAAATTTTCTTTAATATTTTTATTTAAATTAGCAAGACGTGATAAAGCTTCTTCATATATTCCCATAACTACTGCTAAAGCACAACCGGAAACTCCTGGAATAATTTTTCCAATTCCAATAATAAAACCCTTTAAAAAAAGAATAAAATATGGCATTTAATCACCTAATAAATTTTATTCTAATTATTTAACATCTTGACAATTTTCACAAAAATAAGTAGTTCTTCCATTAATTTTTTCTTTTTTAATTAAAGTTTGACATACTACACAAGGTTTCCCATCTTGCTTATGAACTTTTAAATATTGTTGAAAACGACCCGTAACTCCTAAACTAGAAGTATAACTTCTAATCGTTGTTCCACCTTCACAAATAGCTTTTGAAATAATTTTTTGAGCAGAATTTTTAATTCTTTCACATTCATCTAAAGTTATATCTTGCCCTTTTTTAAAAGGATTTATTCGAGCATCAAATAAAACTTCATCAGCATATATATTACCTAACCCACTAATAATAGTTTGATCTAATAACAAAGTTTTCATAGAAATATTTTTAGTCCTAAATTTATCATACAAATACTCTTTAGTTAACAAATTACCAATAGGTTCTATACCTTGTTTTTTTATACCTTCATAATTATATAAATTTTCTTTTAAAACTAAAGCCATTTTACCAAACTTTCTCGTATCATGGTATCTTAAATCACTATCATCATCAAAAGTAAAAACAATATGTTCATGTTTCATAATAGGCATATTAACATCTTTTAAAAAATATTTACCTTCCATTCTTAAATGACTAATTAAATAATGATGATCTAATTCAAAAATTAAATATTTACCAATTCTTTTTATATCATGAAAACTATTACCTATTAAAACCTTATTAAATTCTTCTAAATCACTTTCTATTATTTTTGAATAAATAATCTTTACATCCTTAATCTTCTTACCTAAAATCTTTTTCTTTAAAGTATTTCTTACAGTCTCTACTTCAGCTATCTCTGGCATCAAAATCATTCCTTTTTAATATCATTTATAAATCCTTTAATTACTAAATTATCAGTAGATAACTCTGGATGAAATTGAACTCCTAATAAAAGCCAATCATCATCCACACTTTCTACTGATTCAAGTATACCATCATTAGAAAAAGAAGTCACTTTTAAAATTTTATCAATATGCCCTACAGAATCTTTATGAAAACATCTAACAGTTACTTTTTGACAACCAAAATAACGATAAATTCTTGAAGATGGCTCAATAAAAATCTCTTTATTAGCTTCATCTAAATTACCTTTTTTAAAAATTAATTTATTATGGGAATCATCTTTAAGTGGTTTAACGACAAAATCTTCAATTTCCTTTATCTTTTCTTTAGTCCATTCTTTTTCATTTCTTAACTTTGAATAAACACAAATAGCTTGCATCCCCATACAAATTCCTAAAACAGGCATCTTACGTTCATAAGCATAATCTAAAACATCATAAATTAAAGGATTAATTTCATCGCCACCAGGTATAAGTATAGCATCACATAAATCTAATTGAAATTTCAAAAAATCATTAGCAATTAATAAAACTGGCATTACTCCTTGGTTAATTAAAGATGATAAATAACGATCTAAATACTCATAAGATTTTAAATAACTATTATCCATCTGTTTAATTGTTGGAAAAACCCCAACTTTAATTTGTTTCAAAAATATCACCAATAAATAATATTATTTGTTACTTAGTTTCATACCAATCAGTTCCATAATCAGCACTTACTTTTAAAGGTACATCTAATTTTATCGTATTAATCATAATATTTTTAACAATTTCTTCTACCTTTTTTTCTTCTTCTTTAATAACATCAAATATTAATTCATCATGAACTTGTAAAACCATCTTAGATTTAATATTTTCTTGTTTAAATTTTTTACTTATCTCAACCATAGCCTTTTTAATAATATCAGCACTTGTCCCTTGAATAGGTGTATTAAGGGCTATTCTTTCACCAGTATTTCTAACCATAAAGTTAGTTGAAGTAAGTTCAGGAATTACTCTTTTACGATTAAATAAAGTTCTAACATAACCTTTTGAATAAGCTTGTTCAACAACACTGTCCATATACTTCTTTACTCCAGGATATAACTCATAATATTTATTAATAAATTGTTTAGCCTCTTTACTACTAATTTCTAAATTTTCACCTAAACCAAAACCACTAATACCATAAACAATTCCAAAAATAACAGCCTTTGCAGTACCTCTCATTGCCCGAGATACTTCACTTTCATCTACACCATACATATCTGCTGCTACTTTAGTATGAATATCTTGATCATTATTAAAAGCATCTTGCAACTCTTTAGAACCCGAAATATGAGCTAAAATTCTTAATTCAATTTGACTATAATCACAACTTAAAAATTCCGAATTTAAAGGGAAAAAAGCTTTTCTAATCTTTTTACCTTCACTATTTCGAACAGGGATATTTTGTAAATTTGGTTCAGTTGAAGATAACCTACCAGTTCGAGCATAATTTTGCTTAAAAATAGTATGAACCTTACCATCAGGAAAAATATAATTTTCCATACCTTCAATATAAGTTGAATAAAGTTTAGTAATGTTACGATATTCTAAAACCTTAGCAACAATAGGATGCATTCCAATCAATTTATTTAATACCTTAACATCAGTTTTAAAACCTTTAGTAGTTTTCTTAGCACCTGGTAAACCCAATTTAACAAACAAAATTTCCCCAAGTTGTTTAGGACTACCAATATTAAATTTCTCATCAGCAAGATCATAAATCTCATTAGTTAATTCATCAATTTGCTTTTTTAATTCAACCTTCATTTCATCTAAAAGATCTTTTTTAACTAAAACACCAATCATCTCCATATCTGCTAAAACAGGAGCTAAAGGAAACTCAATTTCTTCATATAATTTTAACATTTCCTCATCTTCTAATCTTTTTCTTGCACTTTCAGTTTGATCAAATAAAAATCTTGATTTTAAACTTATATCTTTTTTTAATCTATCAGTTAAACCTAAACCCCTTTTATAAACATCTTCTAAAAATTGAACTTCATAACCATTAGGAACCATATAATAAGCTATATCATCTTTTGAACTATCACTTAATAATGACTCAATAATCATATAATCATCAATGACATCTAAATCTAAAATATTAAACTTTTTAAAAGAAACAATTAACTTTTTATAATCATAAGTTATAATTTCTTTACCTTTAATTTTAGAAATAACATCATTTATCAATTCTTTTTTAACAAAAAATGAACCACTTTTAGAAGTTATACCCATTCCTAAAATATCAGCTTTAAAATAATTAAATTCACTAAGTTCTAAATATATACCATATCTATCATCAATAGGTAATAAAGAAACATCTTTTAATTCTTCAAAATTATGTTCAATTTGACTTTCTTTATTTTTAATACTTTTTAAAAAAGAATAAAATTCTAATTCTTCATACAAAGATACTAAATCTTCACCTTCTTTAGGTTCATACTTAATATCCTCTAAATCTTTAATATTTAAAGGAACATCACGATAAATAGTTGCAATTTCTTTACTCATAAAAGCATTATCACGATCATTTTCTAACTTTTCTTTAGTTTTACCCTTAATATTATCAATATTTTCATATATTTCTTCTAAACTACCATACTTTTTTAACAAATCTAAAGCAGTTTTTTCACCTATTCCTTTAACTCCAGGAATATTATCTGATGAATCACCTGCTAAAGCCTTTAAATCAATAATCTTAATTGGTTCAATACCATAATCTGCCATAAAAGTCATTGGATTATAACGAATATAATCTTTTTGTTTTAACAATTTCATTTCTAATTGAGGACTTACTAATTGTAATAAATCACGATCAGAAGATATAATTGTTCCCACAAAATCAGGATCTTCTTCGACCATTTTAGCAAAAGTTCCTATTATATCATCAGCTTCATAAGGAGATAACTCAAAATAAGGAATACCCATAGCTTTTAAAATCTTCCTAGCATAAGGTTCTTGCATCTTTAATTCATCAGGAGTATGCTTTCTTCCCTCTTTATAAAAACTATATTTTTCTTTTCGAAAATTTTTACCAATATCAAAGGCCACAGCAATATAACATGGCTTTTCTTCTTCAATAATCTTATTCATCATATTAATAAAACCATATAAAGCATTAGTTGGAAAACCCCTACTATTTTTTAAAAGATTACCTGTATATGCTGTTGCATAATAACTTCTAAACAATAAATTATTTCCATCAACTAAAATTATATTTTTCATTTACTACCACATTCCTTTAAATAATTATATCATGTATATATAAATACAGGAAATAAAATGTCGCTTATTGATAACAAATATTTATTTCTTCCATCGTATAACCCTTAGATAATAACTTCATTTTAACTTGAAATTCCAAATTCTCACCATCATATTTCTTACTTAATTTAGTTTTAATTTTATTATATTCTTTAACTAAATTATCTAAATTACTTTCAATTTTAATATTTTTTAAAGAATTCATAACAAATACTAAATCATAACCATTATTTAATAAATAATTCTTTACTTTCTTTTTTACTAATTGACTACTATCCTTATAAGACTTAACTTTTTTCAAAGCCAATTTATCACATTTTTCTTGCCAAATTTTATCATCTACTTCATTTAAATGATTTAATACTAAATTCTCATCTAAACCTAAATTAAGTAATTTTTGTTTAATCTTTAATTTACCAAAAGAACTAAACTTTAAACTATCATTTAAATAAGAATTAATATATAACTCATCATTTAAATAATTTTCTTTAATTAATTTTTTAATTGTTTGTTTAATTTCTTCATTACTAAAATTCTTACTTAAATACTTTATAACTTCATTTTTAGTACGCATTTTATAATTTAAATATTTAAGAGCATCATAATAACATTCTAATTCTTTATTATATTTAATAATTTCATCTAATTCTTTTTTAGTAATTTCTTTTTTTAATAATAAATTATATTTAACTATAACATCATCATATAAAGAATATTGTTCTTGATCAATATTAACTAAATAAATATTTTTTTTTATTTTTTGATATTTAATAATTTTCAGACTAAACACCTCTTTACAAATAAAATAATAACACACCTTAAAATAAAAAAGTATGTAAAATACATACAAAGATTATTTTTCAACTACTTTTTTATTTTCCTTTGGCAAGGCTTCTTTTCTTGATAAGTTAAGTCTTCCTCGATTATCATAACCTAATGATTTAACTAAAATTTTATCGCCAACTTTAACAATATCACTTGGTTTATTAACTCGTTTATTATCTAATTGAGATACGTGAACCATACCTTCACAACCTTCCCAAAGACTTACAAAACATCCAAAATCTTCAACTTTAACAACAGTTGCTTGATAAATTTCGCCAGGAATAACCTCTCTTACAACTTGTTCAATTCTTCTTCTTGTTTCTTTAATGATATTTTCATCAGTATGATAAATAATTACTCTTCCATCATCTTCTAAATCAACTTTAACGGCATCTTTATCATTAACTGTTTTAACATTACTTGCTTCTAAGATAATTTTAGTAATCATCTCACCACCACGACCAATAACATCTTTAATCTTTTCAGGATCAATTTGAAATGTTTCAATCTTAGGTGCATAAGGGCTTAATTCTTTTCTAGGTTCTTTAATACAATCTTGCATTACATCTAATATTTCCATTCTAGCTTTCTTAGCTTGACTTAAAGCTTCTTTTAAAATATTTTTAGTAACACCTTTTATTTTAATATCCATTTGTAAAGCTGTAATTCCTTTACGAGTACCAGCAACTTTAAAATCCATATCTCCCATATGATCTTCTAAACCTTGAATATCAGTTAAAATAGTATATTTTTTACTATCTTCACTAGTGATTAAACCCATGGCAATACCTGCAACAGGTGCTTTAATTGGCACTCCTGCAGCCATCAAGGATAAACAACCAGCACATATAGTAGCTTGACTTGAAGAACCATTACTTTCAAGAATTTCAGATACAACTCTTATTGTATAAGGAAATTCTTCTTCACTTGGAATAACATAAGATAAGGCTCTTTCACCTAAAGCACCATGGCCAATTTCTCTTCTTCCCGGGGATCCATAACGACCAACCTCACCAACAGAAAAAGCTGGAAAATTATAATGAAGCATAAATCTTTTACTATCTTCAATTCCAAGACCATCAAGAATTTGATGTTCACCAATAGCTCCTAAAGTTGTTGTAGCTAAACTTTGCGTTTGACCTCTAGTAAATATCGCTGAACCATGCGTACGAGCTAAAATGTCAACCTCAGCTTCTAAAGGTCTTATCTCATCAGTCTTCCTGCCATCAGGTCTAATTTTCTTTTCCGTTATCAAAGTTCTAACAACTTTACCTTCTAAATTATTAACAATTTTTGTAACTTGTTTAATAATATCTTCTAAAGTTTCATTATCTTGATAAAGTTCTTCAAAATGATTTATTGTATCAGCTTTTACTTCATCAACTTTTGCATAACTTTCTAATTTATCTTTAATTTGAATAGCTTTTAACATATTATCATAAGCATATTCTTCAACATTTTTTACTAATTCTTCATCTAAAGTAGCTTTTTCTAAAACAACTTTTTCTTTACCAACTTCACTTATAATCTTATTTTGAAATTCACATAAATCTTTTATGACATCATGTCCAAACATCATTGCTTCAAGCATTTTACTTTCACTTAATTCACTAGCACCAGCTTCAACCATACAAATAGCATCTTTAGTTCCAGCAACAGTTAAATTTAATTCACTTTCTTCTAGTTCACTAGCAGTAGGATTAATAATAAAGTTTTTACCAATTTTACCAACTACTACTCCAGATACTGGTCCATCAAAAGGAATTTCAGAAATGCCCAAAGCTAATGAAGAACCAAATAAAGCAACCATAATTGGTGAATTATCAACATCAACACTTAATACCATATTAACAACTTGAATTTCATTTCGTAAATTTTCGTCAAACATTGGTCTTAAAGGTCGATCAATAATTCTGGCCGCTAAAGTGGCTTCATCAGTGGGTCTTCCCTCTCTTTTAATAAAACCACCAGGAATCTTACCTACAGAATATAACTTTTCTAAATATAAAACTTGTAATGGAAAAAAATCTTGAGTTACAGCATTACCCATTACTACTGTAGACAAAACAGCTGTATCACCATATCTTACTAATACAGCAGCATTAGCTTGTTTAGCTAAATGACCAGTTTCAACAATAAGTTTTCTTCCTAAAAAATCATGTTCAAATACTTTCTTCATAATACCTCCAATAAAATACAAAAAGACACTAAAAAATTAGTGCCTATTTTCTTAAATTTAATTTTTTAATTACTTCACGATATGATACAACATCATTTTCTTTTAAATAATTTAAAAGTTTTTTACGACGTCCAACCATTTTTTGTAAACCATATTTAGAATGAAAATCATGAATATGAACTTTTAAATGTTCAGTTAAATTATTAATCTCTTCAGTTAAAAGAGCAATTTGAACTTCAGTAGAACCTACATCATTAGCACTTTTTCTAAAATCTTTAATAATTTGTGATTTTCTTTCTTTAGACATAGCCATAAATAATCCTCCTTACTTTTTAAAATCGGTTTAACCATTGTTTTATGAAAGAGGTTCATTAAAACAATAGTAAAACTTCAATACATCTAAAGTATATTATAATTTATGCTAAATTGCAAGAAAAACCAAAAATTAACTAACGAAGTTTGAAAAGATTACCTATCGTGCCATCTCCATCATAGATTGTTGTTGAATTATTTAAATAACCAACTGGCCACACACCATACGCACTATTGGTATTAAAATGAAAAACATATCCACCCGAACGAACATAAAATGAATTATCTGTTCCTGATGAACCAGGCATATTAGTCCAATAATATCCATTACTAGGTTTTAACCAATCATTATTTGCACAATCTTTTTGGTAATTTCCTTTATCCCAACCATATAACTTTTCAATAAAACAATTATCTCTTCCTATTGTTCCCCCATTTGTGGCATAACCATAATCGCTTGTGTTGTATATATACAGTCAAATTATCATTAGAATTCTGCTTTTCTAATGATACATTTAAAGTGC
>CANRHC010000024.1 GCA_947630305.1 uncultured Bacilli bacterium | reverse complement strand
GCATATTTTATGGAAAAAAAGAGTAATAAAACATTTGTAATAATGATAATAGGAGTAGTATGTTTGATACTTATAACATTAGGATTAACATATGCATATTGGCGATTAACAAAAGAACAAACAGGAGTAAATGTAGTAGGAACAGATTGTTTTAATATAGAGTTTGTAGGAGAAAATGATATAACCCTTAATAAAGCATATCCATTAAGTGATGAAGAATTAGAAAGTTTTTTAACAGAAGCAACACCATATCATTTTACAATAACAAACGAGTGTAGTAGCTTAGCAAGTGCCACAATTAATTTAGAAAGTTTAAATAGTGAAACAGAAAAACAACTAGATGATGAGTGGATAGATGCAATACTATATGAAACTGATTATCATAAAAAATTAAATAAAAGTACAAAATTAACAGGAAATCCAAATAATGATGCCAATAAAGTAATAGAAGATTCCATACATGCTTATAGTTTAAAAAGTTTTACCTTAAAAGCCAATGAAGTAAAAGAATATAATTTATTATTATATTTAGATCAAGAAACACCATTAAGGGAAGATACACAAAATGCAGGATGGAAAGGAAAAATAACCTTAAGTGCTGAATATAAATATGATCAATTTGCCAATGCTGGAACATTAAGAGCGCTAAGTGGAGATTCTGATACGGATGGAATGTGGGGATATAAAAATAACATAACCAAAATAGTAATAGAAACAAAAAAGCAAGCAAAAACAGCAGGAGAAGGGCAAGTAGTACATGGTCCATTTAATGAAGGTATTTCTAGAAGTGCAGATGCAGTACAAAGTTATGTTGTATGTGAAACAGGAGATACCAATTGTATAGGCTATTTACAAGGAGATGGAGGAATAAAATTAAATAGCAATAGTTCATATTTATTTTATTTTTTTACAAAAGTAATCGAAATAGAAGGAATGCAATATTTAGATACCAGTGAAGTAGAAAATATGAGTTATATGTTTGATGAAATGAGAAGCCTACAAGAATTAGATTTAAGCGGTTTTAATACTAGTAGTGTAACAGATATGAATAGGATGTTTTATGGAATGTGGAATTTACAAAAATTAGATATAAGTCATTTTGATACGAGCAGTGTAAAAAATATGAGTCGTATGTTTGAAGGATTTAGTAAATTAACAAGTTTAACTTTCGGAGACAATTTTGATACGAGTAGTGTAACAGATATGAGTGGAATGTTTTATGGTTCTCATGAAATACAAAATTTAGATATAAGTAATTTTAATACCAGCAGTGTAACAGACATGCATGAAATGTTTCGAAGTATGAGGCTACAAGAATTAGATTTAAGTAATTTTAATACAAGTAGAGTAAAAGATATGAGTTCTATGTTTAGAGATATGAGCAACTTAACAAGTTTAACATTAGAAGAAAATTTTGATACGAGCAGTGTAGAAAATATGAGTTATATGTTTAATGGAATGAGTAGCCTACAAGAATTAAATTTAAGTCATTTTGATACAGGTAGTGTAACAAATATGAGTAATATGTTTAATGGTTGTAGTCAATTACAAGAAATAGATTTAAGTAATTTTGATACGAGCAGTGTAGAAAATATGAGTAGTATGTTTTTTAGCTGTAGTCAATTACAAGAATTAGATATAAGTAATTTTAATACAAGTAAAGTAACAAATATGGGTTATATGTTTGCACATGCAACTAGCTTAACAAAAATAACTTATGGTCCAAATTTTATTCATAATGTAGATGCTAGTACAGATAGTATGTTTTATAATTGTCCAGCCAATAGACCTGATCCTAATGTTCTTCCATCTTGGGAAGGAGTAACTTTTGATTAGAATAGTTTATCTATTCTTTTTTTAATCTCATTTTATTTATTTTTAGAGATATTTAAAATAATACCTATACTTGTCATACTAACTAATAAAGATGAACCACCATAGCTAAAAAATGGTAATGTTACTCCTGTCACAGGTATTAATCCTATAACTACACATAAATTTAAAGATGCTTGTATTACAATACTTATTCCTATTCCTATTGCTAAAAATTTACCAAATAAATCTGTTGATTTTAAAGATATTTTTACTGTTCGATAAAAAATAAATCCAAAAAAGCTTGTAACAATTAAAACTCCTAAAAAGCCAAATTCTTCTGAAATAATTGAAAATATAAAATCTGTTTGAGGTTCTGGTAAATAAAAATGTTTTTGATGTGATTTTAAAAATCCTTGACCAAGTAAACCACCTGGACCTATTGCATATAAAGATTGAATTATTTGAAATCCACTTCCTAATGGATCTATCCAAGGATTTAAAAATGATACTATTCTTTCCATTCTATAAGGTGCCACTATAATCAATGCAATAATGCCAATTAATCCTATTAAACCAATTTTTAAGAAAAATGATATTTTTACCCCACTTATAAAAATTAAAGATACTAAAGATAAAATAATAACCATTGCACTACCAAAATCTGGTTCTAACATAATTAATAAAAAGAAAATGCCAATAATAAGTAATATTGGTATAACTCCTTTTTTAATATTTTTTAAATCTTTTTTATTATTACTTAAATATTTTGCCGTATAAATTATTAAACCTATCTTAGCAAATTCACTTGGTTGAATTCCAAAACCACCTATACCAAACCAACTTCTAGATCCATTTCTAATTGTACCTATTCCTGGTATTAAAACTAATGTTAATAAAATAAAACATATTCCTAATATTAAATTAGCCTTTTTTTTAAATAAATGATAATCAATTTTACTAATAAATATCATTAAAAAGATACCAATTATAAAAAATAATCCTTGATTTTTAACAAATTTAAAAGCATCATTAAATTTATATTCAGCCCATATACTACTAGCTGAATAAATCATTATAATTCCAAATATTGCCACTATAATTACTGTTATAAATAAAATTTTATCTATTTTTTTAAACATATTCATCAACTCTAATTAATTATATGTCAAATATTAATATTTTTCGTCTAAATTTAATAATATTTTGATATACTTAAGTAAGAAGGTGACTAACAAAATGAAAATAATTGTAACAGCTGGTGGCACGATGGGTCATATTAATCCTGCATTAGCCATAATTGAAGAATTTAAAAAGAATGAAAAAGATTTAGAAGTATTATATATTGGAACTCATAATCGAATGGAAAAAGATCTAATTCCTAATTTAGGTATTAAATATATTCCTTTAACAATATATGGTTTTACTAAAAATATTTTTTTAGATTTTAAAAATATCTTTTGTATTGAAGCATCTATTAAAAAATGTCAAAAAATAATGCTTGAATTTAAACCAGATGTTGTTATAGGAGTAGGTGGATATGTAACTTATCCTGTTTTAAAAACGGCTAAAAAACTTAATATTAAAACTTTTATTCATGAACAAAATAGTATTCCTGGAAAAAGTAATAAGATGATTAGTAAATATGCTGATTTAATTGGCGTGACATTTATTAAAAGTAAAGAGTATTTTAAAACTAATGGTAAAATTATTTATACAGGTCATCCTTGTGGAGCTAAAGCATTAAGTATACCTAAAAAAAGTAAACAAGATTTAGGTTTAACAGTTGGAAAAAGATTAGTTACCTTTGTTGCTGGATCTCTTGGTAGCGATTCATTAAATAGTAAAGTTAAAAATTATTTATTAAATGTTCAAAATAAAAATTATGAAATTGTTTATATAACGGGAAAAATGCATTATCCTTCTTTTACAAAAAATACTAATTTTCCAAAAAATGTTAAAGTTATTCCATTTATTGAACAATTACCAGGATTACTAAAAATATCAGATATTATCGTATCTAGAGCAGGGGCTGGAAGTCTATCAGAAATTTTGGCTTTACAAATACCATCTATCATAATTCCAAGTCCAAACGTTGCTAATAATCATCAATATTATAATGCTAAAGAATTATTAGATAAAGGTTATATAACAATGTTAGAAGAAAAGAATTTAACTTCCCAAAAATTAGAAAAAGAAATTGATGATTTATTAGAAGATACCAAAAAAAGAGCACATATGAAAGCTTTAATGCAAAAAGAATCAACTTTTAATAGTGCATTTATTATTTATAGTGAAATTAAAAAATTAATAAGGGGTGATAATTTTGAGGATAGAACAATATAAATTTTGTCTTGATTTTTATTATTTGTGTGATAAATATTTAAAAAGGGAAAAAGAGTTAAATGGAAAAGATGATATAGAAAGAATAAAATTTTTTAGGGAATTAAAATTTGAATTAGAACAACTTTTAATAAAAGGAAAGAATATTAATAATATTAATGTTTTAATAAATCATGATTTTTATTATGCTTATGATTTAATTGAAATGCTTTATACTTATATTGATAGTATTCCTGAAAATAAAAATTATTTATTAATTGAAGTATTTGCTTTTATAAGTAAATATACTTCTAAAATAGAAGAAAATAATAGTCTTTTAAAATGGAAAAGTATTGTAAATAATAAAGAAGTTGAAAATGATTTAAAAAAGATTAAAAGAAAATTAATTGAAATTTTACTTATAACAGGTCTTGCATCAGTAATATCTTTTACTTATAATCAAATGACTTTACAAGATAATGAAGATCCTAAAATATTTACTTTAGAAAAGAAAAAATAATTTTGACATAGAATATATTTGCTTTTATAATTATATTGGTGATTAAAATGTTTCAAGAAGATACAATAAAATTTATTATAAAAGAAGTTACTAGTGATAAGGGTCGTTTAAATGAATATGTTATTAGTAATGTTGAAAGTAAAATTCATTGTTTAGAACTAGCTTTAAGAATAAGTGAAAATTTAGAAAGATTAGCTAATTTAAAAAATTCCATTGCTAATCATTTAAACGAAATTGCCAAAAATCCTAATTGTCTAAATTTAGAAAATATTCAAAAAGTTGCTCAATTTTTAGAGATTTTTATTTATTTAAAAGATGCTCCATATTATAAAGCAATTAATGGTTTAAATGGTACTTTATCTAATGAAACAATTAAAGAAGCTAAAAAAAATGGTCAAATGATGAATTCCTTATCTATTCCTGAAGCTTTAAAAAAATTAGAAATTATATCCAATGAAGAATATAATAATTTAAGACAAAATTATAAAAATCCTTTTCAATATCAAAATTTTTCCGAAGAATTAAAAATATATGCAAGTTTATATTATTTAAGAAATGAAGTATCTCATGCCGATAGAGATTTATCAATAACTCAAAAATGGGAATATTTAAAAGAAATATTAATTGTTTATTTAGAAGTTGCTGGTAAATTTAGAAAAAATTTAGAAAAAGAAGTAAATCGAATTAATTTTCAAAATAAAACTAATGCTCAAAATTATATGAAAAAGAAAATTAAAGAATATGAAAGTAGAATAGCTTTTTCTTATATTGCTTTAGATGGTAAAGAAAAGAATAAAAATGATGGAGTTATTACTTTAGTTGATATGATTAATAAAGATAATAATTGTCGAATTAAACTACTTGGTAATGCTGGTATGGGAAAAACTAGCACTTTAAATTATTTAGTTTATAATGATGCCAAAAATTTTAACAATCATATTCCTCTTTTCATTTCCCTAAAAGAAGTATCTGAGGATGCTAATATTTTAGATATAATGGCTAATAAAGATCATTTAGATTGTCAAATAGATGTTTTAAAAGAATTATTAACTAATGGTTATATTAATGCTTATTTTGATGGAATTAATGAAATAGTCAATGATGATTTAAGAAGAAAAATTGTTAAAGAATTAAATGATTTTATTGTAAATTATGATAAAGTAAAAGTTATTTTAACAGATAGAGAGACTAATACTATAACAGTAAGTGATAATGTTAAACCATATATTATTGAAAAATTAACTGATGATAAAATAAAATTATTTGTTGAAAAAAATTGTGAAAATAAAGATTTAGTTGATTTAATACTAAGTTATATATTTGAAGATGAACATTTAAAAGATTTAGTAAGAGTTCCTTTTCGACTATATAAATTAATTCAAATTATTAGTATGAACGGTAAAATACCTAAAAACGTTAATGAATTTGATGAATTTTTTAAATTAGCTATTATTGAAAGAGAAGTAAAAGAAAAAAATGTTGCTGAAGCTAGAAATTTAACCTATTTTATCAAAGTAATTATGGATCAAAATCAAAGTATTTATCAAAGAGATGATTTAGTAGATATTATAAGTGAAGCAATTAAAAATAAAAATTTATCTAATGAAAATTCTGATCGTGTCATTGACTTATTACAAGAATTAGGGATATTAGAAGAAGTATCATTTAATGAATATCGTTTTACGAATTATCAAATAAGACAATTTAACAACGATGATGATAGTGATAGTGCAATAAGTTGGTAATATTTTAAAATTGACTAACCTTTAAAAAATAATTATAATTGTTTTAAGGTTTTGGTGATTTGATGAATAATGATATTTTAAACTTAATTGAAAAATTAAATAAATTAAATGAAGAACAAATTATTAAATCTTTTAAAAATTCTAAAAATTTAGAAATCACAAAAGAATTATTTAAATATTATTGTGATAATAATTTACCTTTATCATTAAAAATATATCAAAATGTTGATATAAAAATTAAAGAAGTAATTAAAGAAGTTTTATATAAATGTATTTCTAATCAAAATTTTAGCAAAGAAGTTATAACTGCAATATATTTATTAGGTGAAGATTATCAAATTGCTTATTTTAAAAGCCATCAAATAAATGTTTTAGAATATGATGATCTTATTTATGATGTTTTAGTAAATGCTGAAGAACACGCCTTATATTTAAATTATGTTAAATATTGTTTAGATAAATATCATCTTATTGTAAAAAATACCAAACGTTTAATAATATCTGATTTAAAAAGTAATCAAGAAGCTAGAATTATAATTGAAAATATAATTTTAAAATTATATCAAGAAAAAGATTTTGAAAATATGTTTGATTTTGCTAATTCAACTAGAACATTAGAAAATCTTTCTTCTATTTTACATTTAACTAATAAAGAAATTTTTGCAATGGTTGAGAATTTAAATATCTCTTATTATGCTAAGAGTCTAGCTTTTATGTTAAATTATAATAATGAATTAGATGGTTTATATGCTTGGTTTAAATATCTAAAAGTAACCATTAATTTTGCTAAATTTATTGAAATAATCATTACTAAATGTCGAATTATTTGTTTAGAAAATAATTTAGAATTACATATTCCACTTGAATTTAAAGATTTAATTAATAATCAAAAATTAACTAAAGATGAAGAGTATCGTTTATTTTATTATGAACTAAAAGTTTTTCAAAAATTTTATCGAAATCCTAAAGAGTATTTAAATAATTTTGTTATTAATAATAATCAAAATGTTTTTGAAAATAAAAATGAATATATAGGGAAAAATATTGTAGCAAAACCTATATTTCATAAAGGAAAAATTATAGATAGAGAGTATGATGATTATCTTCGCTTTGATTTAAATGAAGAAATTAAAAATTATTTATTAAAAGAAGCTGATACAATTAAAAGTGAAGTTGTAATATTTATTAATACTTGTGATTTAAAAACTGATAATTTATTTCATATTTATTTTAATAGTATTTTAAAATATTTAATTACATTGGCTGATTTTATGGACCTTTTAAGTTATAAATCAGAAGAATTTTCAATTTATAATACTAAAATCACTGGTAAACTAACTTTTAATGGCAGTTATTATTTAAACACTATATATGGTTTAATTAAAATCCAAATTTTAGATTTTATTGATACTTTTACAATTTGTCCTGGTCTTCATATTACATGTAATTTAACATCTTATGAATGGATGAGTAAAACTTTTTATGTGGATGATCTTATTTGGCAAATGGACAAATCTAATAAAGAAATATATAAAATAATTTTACAAGATGCTAGGAAGAAAAATGTTTTAAATGAATATCATCAGTATTTTAATCGTGAAGATTTTTTAATATATAGTTCATTAAAAAGCTTTATCGATTATATTTATTTATATTATTTATATCAAGATGAATTTAAAAATATAGATGAATTAATTGAAAAAAATATAATATATCATCTTCAATTAAAAAATGAAAATCCTATGATTAAATTTTTTATTAAATATGTTTATGGTATAAATAAAAAGATTATTATAAAAGAAATGATTGATTATATTAAATATATTTTAGGAAAATATAGTCAAGAACAATTAGAAGATTTAACTAATATTAATGAATTTTTTGATTTTAGAAAATATTTTAATATTGTTATGAATTATTTAAGTGATTTAGATTTAACTTTTTATAATGAAATTAAAAATGAATTAAATAAAAATAATCTATTATCTATTACTTATTTTTATTTAGATGAAATAGATAATGAATATTATTATAAAATTAAAGAACAAAAAGATATAATTAATTTTTATAAAAATTATCCATTATTTCTTTTAAGAGAGGATAATTTAGATATTTTTAATTTAAATATTTCTAATGATTTAAAATTTTATATTTTAATGAAATTACTTAATCGTTATCCTCATATGTATGAAGATGTTAAAGATTTATTATTAAAATATTTTAATATAGATTCTGTTTATAAAAATTGGCTTTCTACTTTATTTGTAAATTTTTTTGTGTTTCCTAAAGATTCTTTTTTAAGAGCTATTGTTGAAGATATTGATTTAAATATTTTTTCTAAAGAAGAGAAAGATTTTATTTTAGATTATCGTTTGATTATTAAAGCTGATGATTTAAGTAATAAAAATGATTTAAAAAGTATTTTAAATAGCATTCAAAAAGATTTTGGAGAAGATGTTATAGATAAAATTAAATTATTAAGTCAAAAAGAATTATCTTTAAATGATAAATTATTATTAGCTGAACCAATTTTAAGAATTTTACTGCAAACTAATATTAAAATTGATAAGATATATGATTTATTATTTTCTTTAAATATTAATAATCCATTTCATATGAATAATAATTATTTAGAATTACCAGAAATTACGAAAAATGAAAATTATTTTTTAATTAAAAAAGCTAATGCTCTTAATAATATAACTAAAAGATGTAATTTTTATGGGATAAGTCCGCTTCACTTATATGAAGATTTTAGCGATTATTTTTTGAAAACTAATACAAGTAATATGCGAATTTTTTTAGCTAATTTTAAATTATATGGAACAATTAATTTAAATTATGATGAAAATAATGTAAAAGTATTTTTAACTAATGTTAAAAGTAAATATTATAATTTATCTTGTTCAATTGATTATTTTATTAATTTACCATATAAAATTATTCCTAATTATGATTTATTAGAATTTGCCTTTTTAGATAAAAAAGATTATCAAACTATTGCAATATATCCAATAATTAATTTTGATTTTGAAGAAGAGTATTTAACTAAATCAATTAATAATCATGAATTTTTTGATCGCTTAACAAAAGATGAACAAGAAAAAATAATAATTCATTATTTAAGAAAAAATATAATTAAAGCTTATAAGTTTGATACATCTCATATTCTTAGTGATGAAAAATATATTGAAATTGCTAATTTGTTAAATCGTTATAATTATACTTATGAAAATTTAATTTATTTATATTTATTAATGGAAAGAAATGATTTATTTAATGAATTAATAATTAGCATTAAAAAATATCAAATATTACAAAAAAGTTTATTTAATTTGCAAACTAAATTATTAGAAGAAAATGATTTAGAAATATTTGATCGTTTATTAAAATATTTAAGTTCTATTCATTATTTAAATAAACGTTTTATTATAATTGATGCTTTAAAGATTTTAAAAAAACGGGATAGTTATCAAAAATATTATCAAAGTTTTGATCCAGAAGATCCAATTGAAAAAGATTTTAATGAAGCTTATTTAAATGAATATTTTAATCTTAAAATATTAGATTTAAATTTATTAAAATATACATATAAAGATGATGCATATAAAATTTATTTAAAAGAAGTTTTTAAATATAGTGATTTAGATAATAGAGAGATTATTTATAGTACATATATTATTTTAAATAAAATTATGATTGAAGAAGTTATAAGTGATGAAGATGTTATTTTATTAGATAAATTAAATCCTTGGCAACTTATTAAAAAAGATAGTGAAATTAAAAAAATAATTGTTAATAAATTTAATTATAAAGATTATTCTAAGATATTTGAAAAATATGCTTTAAATCCAAATGAAATTAAAAAAATTGTTATGTTTTCATCTTTCTTTCCTGATTTAAGAATTAAACTATATAAATTAATAATTAAATATAAAGCTTATAAATTAAAAAAATATATTGCTAATGATAATTATACAAAAGAATTTATTAGAGATAATCTTCATTTAGATATTGGTTTTTTAAATAATATTAGATCTTTAAATATGTATAATATTAAATTTCTTTTATGGATTAAAAGGTTATATGAATGGGAATATTGTCTTTATAAATTAGATTTAAAAAATGAAGTAGAAGTTTTATTAAGTACATTAGCTAAACGTAAATTATTAATTAAAGAGTTAATTTTCTTTAAAAATTTTCTTAAAGCGTCTTATAATCCTTTAAAATGGCAAGAACAATTAGATATTAAAATTAATGATGAGTATAAACCTAAATTACGTTTAATGCTTGAAAATAATTTTAATAATTATGATATTGTAAATATTATTAGTAGTAAATGGTTTGATAATTTATTAAAAATTAATGATCAAATTAATGATTTAAATGATTATTATCAAAAATATCCATCAACTTCTTTATATGATTTACATGTTATTAATTTTTATCAAGAATTATATAAGTTTGAAAAAGACTTACTTAATAAAAATGTTAAAATTAGATTATTTATGGAATTATTATTTGATAAAAAAATTTTATATGAAGAAAATATTTTAGTAGATGAATTAATGCCTGATTTTAGAGAAATTAAAAAGAAATTTGATAAAACTAATTTTAAATTACAAAAGAAAAATATTTTAGCAATCAAAATGAAAAATATTTCTAAAAGTAATGTATTACTTGATAAATCAATGAAAGAAACTAAAATGTATTTAAAAAGTAATTTAATAGAAAGTTTTAAAGAATTTCAAAAAAGTTTATTAAATGAAGAAAGATATTTAGATGCTTTTTTAATAACTTTACAATTTATAATTAATTTTCCTTTAGAAAATTTAACTAAGGAAATGATTTTAAGTTTAAAAAAAGATATTTTAATTTATGAATCTAAACAAGAACAATTTAAGTTTGCTTATTATATGGCTAGTCTTAATTTAATTAAAAATCATAATTTAACAAATTTAAATATTTTGATTAAAAATACTGAAAAGTATAATCCTTTTTATTCAACTTTAATTTCTTTTGAAACATCTAGTTTAGATTATGATTTTATAATTTTGGAAAAATCATTAACTAAGGAAGAAAAAATATATTTATATATGCGTAGTATTTTAAAGTATGGAGTTAATTTTAATGATTTTATTTTAAAATTATATGAAGATGAATTTAAAGTAAATAATAAAATAAAATTAGATTTACCTTATATTTTCGATTTATTTATTTATAATGAAAATACAATTAAAACGCCAATAAATATTTTTTTAGCAGATAATGAGTTAAAAAAATATATTAGTTGTGATGTTTCAATTAAAATTAAGGAAGCTTCTATAATAAATAATAAAGTATTATTTTCTTTTGATATTTTAGAAATTTATCAAAAAAGTAGTTTAAAATTAGTTAATGATGATGATTATTTAAAAACATTAATTCATGATGATAATCGTTTTAATGAAGAAATATTAAAAGCTATGTGTACATCTAAAAAAGCTTTTTATGATTTATTATCTACTATTAGTGATTATTCTTTTAATTCCAAATATGTTTTATTTAATATGAAAAAATTTAAATATATTTGTTCTTTATTTTATACAAGTAAAGTTTTATATGAACAAAAAAGATATTTATTATTAAAACAATTTTTATATTTGTTAAGAGAAAATAAGATTATTAATTCACGTTTTATTTATAATAAAATTAATTTAAATGAATATTTATATTCAAATGTTATTAATATTAATAATGCTATTACTGAAGCTGATATTACTATTTTATATAATATTGATTTTGCTAAAGATTTAAAATCTCAGTTATATAAAATGTTAGATATTGTTATAAAAGATTATAAATTATATCTTTATTATGCTATTTGTTATAATTATGAAGTATTTGATTATGAATTAGAATTTAATTATGATGAAGAAACTAAAAAATTATTAAAAACTTTAATTAGTTGTTTAATTTCAGATGAAAAAGATCCTAAAGATTTTTTTGATAGTTTAAAAGATAATAATATTTTTAAAAGAATTGAAAATGGATTAGAAATATATAATGAATTAGTAATAGAGTGTTTAGTAAAGTATCTTATATATTCTGATAATATTAATTTTTATGTTAAATTATTAAAAAATTTAAAACCGTTAAATAATAAAAAAGAAATTATGATAAAAAATATATTATATAGTAGTTTAACAAAAGAAGAGCAAGAAATATTAAATAATTTTTATGATGTTAAAATTGTTTTGGAAAAGTTGGAAGATGATGTATAATATTTATTAGGTGGAAGAAATGGATAAGTGTGATTATAATTTAGAAGATTTAAAAGATAAAGATGGTTTTATTAATTTAACTGATTTTAAATTTAGTAAGGAATCTAAGGAATTAAGAGGTAATCAAAATAGAGTTAAAAATTGGGTTAAATTTAAGAATGTTGAAGGTTTAGTTAAAGGTGAATTTTATTTTGATAAACCAAATAATGGTGTTTATGCTGAAGTTATTGCCCATTATATGGCTAAGCATTATAATCTAGAGTCAGCATCATATATATTAGTAAGATTAAAAGGATTAGATAATTCGATTATTAAAGGTGTTTTTAGTAAAAATATGCTAAGTGATAATGAACAATTAGTTAGTTTACATGAATTAATTGGAATTGATAATAGTGAATTTATTGATGCGACAGATTATTATTTTGTGATTAATAATTTACCAATTGTTTTAGAAAAAAAAGGTTTTACTAAAGATGATATTAATAATGTTTTAATTGATTTAAAAAAACAATTAGTTTTTAGTATATTAGTATTAGATACTGACAATCATATTGAAAATATTTCATTTATTATTAAAGATAATAAAATAAGAATTAGTCCTTTATATGATAAAGAAGCATCTTTATTATTAGATAATGATGAAGAAATTACTAATAAATTATTAGATGATATTTCATTATTAATGGATGCTTCTAATATAGCTCAGCCAAGGATTGGAACTATTAAAAAGAAAATAGATGGGGGATTAGAATCTTATTGGCAAGATACTTTAGAAGCTTTAATTGTTGATGATGAAATATATGATTTTTGTTATTATATTATAAATAATCAATTAGATATGGATAATATTTTTAAGGAAATTGAAAATAGTTTAAAAATTATTATTCCTGAAAATGTTAAATTATTAAGTAAATATGCTTATTTAAGTCGTTTTAAAGTATTTAAAAAAATAATTTTAGGAACGATATGAGGAGGTTTAAGGTGAAAAATAAATCAATTATAGAAATTATATTATATGTCTTATCTTTTGGTTGTCTATTATTACTTGGATATGAAATATATTCTTGTAAATATAATGAAAAAATATTAGATAATTTTATTTATAATTTTACTGATGAAGAATTTATTTGTGATATAGTAGGGGATACAACATATGAAATAAGTATTAATAGAACTGATAAAAATGAAACAGATTTAATTAATAGTGTATGGAAAATTACTAATACAGATAATAAAAAAGTTTATATGGTTACTACTAATTTAGACGGTAATGCTTGTATTGTTGGTTTACCTAAAGGAAATTATGAAGTAATTGAAGATAAAGCACCAGATGGTTATATAAGATATAGTAATAAACATACATTTACTTTAAATGAAGATAACCCAAAAGAACATATACATGGTACGGAAATAAATGATAAAATATATTTACTTGTAGCATTAGTAGATGAAAATAATATTCCAATTGCTAATGAAGAAATTTTAATATATCAAGAAGATGAATTAATTCATACATTAACTACTAATATAAAAGGAAGAGTTGGATTATATAATATTGATCGAAATAATAATTATATAGCTAAAGTAAGAGATCAAGAATATAAATTTGAAATAAAAGAAAATAGTAATATAGCAAGATTAGATATAAGTATAAAGAGAGGTACAAAATGAAAAAGATAAATATTATTTGGATAATTTTCTTATTGATTCTTGTTTTTAATATTAGTAAATTAAAAAATTCAAAAGAAAGTTATATAAATACTTTAAATGATTATAAAAATAGTTCGTATTTAATTAAAACAGAAAATTTATATGTTAGAGATTTTAAAAAAATGGATAATCCTTTTAATAAACCATTTGATAAAATTTATAAAACAAATAATTTTATTGATTTATATTCATTGTCATATCAACCGATTAATTTAAAAATTGGAAGTAAATTAACATATAAAATGGATGCTTCAGATAATTTATCTTACATGTTTAATTATACATATCCTAATGCAAATTTAGATTGCAGTAAAGAACAATTATATCAAGCAAGACAAATAGCTATATGGATTATTGGTTTAAAAACTAAAGAAGCTAATATAAAAGAAGAAAAAGAATTTGAAGATATTATTAATGATTTAAAAACAGTAAGTGATACAGTTAAAGAAAAAGCTAAAAAAATTATTAATGCAAATGATAATATTGAAAAAGTTAAAAGTGAAATTATATTTGAGGATAATGATATATATTGGCATCGTAAAGATAATTACTTAGTAATTGGACCTTTTAATTATAATACAAGTAATATACAAGAAGAACAAAATAATCTTAAAATATTAAATGATAAAGAAGAAGAAATACCAGTTGTTATAGTTGACGAAAATGATGAAAGAATAGAATTAGAACAAAATAAAGATTTTTATGTTTTAATTCCAGATTATTATGATGTTTTCCAAATAGATTTAACAATAACTAATAAAAAACTTTCACCAGCTATATATGAAGATGATGATAAAAATGATTATTTAGTTGCAACTTATATTGATGAAAATAAAAATGTTAATAAAAAATATACAATTACTAAAAGTGAAGAAGATAAAGGTAATATTAAAGCATTTAGATTATAGGTGAATTATGAGTGAAAGATTAAAAAAAATATTAGAATTATTAGAAGATGAAGATTTAATACCAGAAAAAGATTCAGATGATATATATCCAATTAGTAAATATGAAGCTTATCAAATAGCTAATAAAGAAAATAATTTAAAAAATGATTTTTGTAAAGAATTAAATAAATATTATACAGGTATTTGGTTTAATGATTATAAAATAAAATTAGTTAAAATAAAAAATCGTAAATATTGGTTTATAAAAATTATAGATGCGGATATTAGTTGGAATGATAATGGTGTACTTTGTGATGGATTTGCTACAAAAAAAGATTTAGAAAAATTAAAATGTTATATAGACGTAATAACAGGGCAATATATTTATTATAAAATAATGCATTAGTCAAGAAAAAGTAGACAAAAAATAATAAAAATGAGGGGGGATTAAGAAATTAATCCTCTTTGTTGTA
>CANRHC010000023.1 GCA_947630305.1 uncultured Bacilli bacterium | reverse complement strand
CATCTAATGTTTGTCTATTTTAATTTTTAAAAAATCTATATTTTTTGGTTATTATATCCTTTAAATTAACACTTTAATTTCTTCTGTAGTCTCTTTGTTTCTACTGCTTCCTTTACTAACTTTTCCATCCATTGATAATACATCTTTTGTACTTTCCTTAGATGTTAATTCATCAATTTTTTCTATTAAAAATTTTATACAACTACTATATAGTGTTTCAGGATTTAATAGTGAAATTACTCGTTGCATTGTATCGTGTGATGGTATTCCATTTGGTAATTCTAAAAATCGCTTTAACCATTTTTCTTTAGACTTTGCAAACATTGCTATTTCATCCCATCCATCACATCGTGCAAGTATTGCTAAAAAAGTAATCATTATTATATCTGACATTAGATGTTTTACTTTCCCTTGCATCCTTGTATCGTTTTGATCTTTAAAGATTAGCATAAAATTTTGAAATTCATTTGTATTTAGTTTATCTACATCAATCTCTACTTCATCAAACATTGTCCTTATTTCCTCCAATTTTTTACACTTCTTAGCCATACTTAAACCTACCTTTATATTCTTTTTTATTATATCAAAAAAAACACATGATTTATAATTTCATGCGTTTATCCTGAAAAAAAAAATTTTTATCTACCAAATATTTTTACTTTATGATATTCTTATTAAAGATAGGAGTTAACGTTATGAAAAATATTAATTTTAAAAATTTAAGAAATGCTTTTTTAATAATTATTCTATATTTAATAATAGTTCCTCAAATTGTTGGTTTAATTTTTTTACCATTTGTAAATATAGAAGATAAAAATATCTTAACTATTATTAATTTAATCGTTTATATTATTGATGTTATTATTATTTTTATTATTTATCATAAAAGTATTAAAGAAGAATGGATAAGATATAAAAATAATTTTAAAAATTATTTTAAAATTGCTTTAAAAAATTGGTTAAAAGGTTTTTTATTAATGATTCTTTTTAATTTAACAATTATAAATATAGTTGGTTCTATAGCCGTTAATGAAACTCAAAATAGAGAGATATTAAATCAATTACCAATTTTTTCAGTTATTGCGATGGTATTTTTAGGACCAATATTAGAAGAATTTGCATTTAGAAAAGGTTTTAAAAAAGCTTTTAAAAATAAAACAGTATTTTTAATTGTTACTAGTTTATTATTTGGTTTAGCTCATGTTATTGGCAATTTAGATTATTCTTCTATGTCATTATTTATTGGTAGCTTAAAAGAATTACTTTATATCTTACCATATGGTACTTTAGGATATTTTTTTGGTAAAGCTTATTATGAAACAGATTGTATTTTTACAAGTATTACATCACATATGTTTCATAATGGTTTAACAATTTTAGTAATATTTTTAGGAATGATGGTAGGATAAATATATATGGAAAAAAATAAAGAAATAAAGAAAAAATTAAATCCTTTAATTAAAATAATAATTACGATTGTAATATTAATTATTCTTGGATATTGTTGGATGCATTTTATTGAACCAAAAATTATTATCGTTAAAGATTACAATTTATCTTCAACTAAAATTCCAAAATCATTTGATGGTTTTAAGATAGTTCATTTTTCAGATATTCATTTTGGTCGAACGACAAATGAAAAAGAAGTAAATACTGTTGTAGATAAAATTAATGAAATAAAACCAGATATAGTATTATTTTCAGGTGATTTATTTGATCCTTATATAAATTTATCAGATAATAATATTAATTTTTTAAAAGATGCTTTTTCTAGAATAAATGCTAAATTAAAAAAATATGCTGTTTATGGTGATTATGATATTCAATATAAAGAAAAATATGATGAAATATTAAATAATGCTAACTTTGAAATATTAAATGGCGAGAATAAAGCTATTTATTATAATGGTAATGTTCCAATATATATAAGTGGGGCATCATCAATTAGTAAAACTACTCCTGATTATAGTAAATCTTTTAAAAAAGATAAAGATGGACTACAGTTATTTTTAAGTCATGAACCTGGAGTTATAATGGACGTTAAAGCAAACGCTGATTTTATTTTTAGTGGACATACTTTGGGTGGTTTAATTAGACTTCCTTTTATAGGAGGAATTAAAAAGGCCACTAATTCATTAAATTATGAATTAGGTAAATATACAGAAGGTAATACTACTCTTTTTGTTAATAATGGAATAGGTACTGAAGATTACTCTTTACGATTATTTAATTTTCCAACAATATATTGCTATCGCTTTAAGGCTTAAAAAAACGAGTTTTAACCTCGTTTTTCTAATGTTTCCATTAATTTTGGCAACATTTGTTTTTTTCTAGAAATTAAATTAGGAATAAAAGTACCTTCTTCTAATTCTTCTAAATCATAGCTATCTATGATTATTTGTTTTGATTGACGATTATATAAAATATAAGAACCATTTTTTATAATATCGGTGATAAATATTAGAACAACTTCATATTGTCCTTTAGATATTTCATCTAATTTATTGATATATTTACTTAAATTATTTTTAATATGTTCAAAATCCATGGTAATAATTTGACTAATTCCTAACGTAGTATTACTGATTTTGTAAGATTTAAAATCTTGAAAAATAACCTCGTCAACACTCATATTTTCAATACTACTTCCTGCTTTTAACATTTTATAACCATAATCGTTAATATTAACATTACTAATAGTCGCTAAATTATTTGCAGCTTCTATATCTTTAGAAGTAGTTGTTGGACTTTGAAAAAGTAAAGTATCTGATAAGATAGCTGATAACATTATACCTGCTATATTTTTAGGTATTTCAATGTTATTTTCTAAATATAAATAATAGATAATGGTACATGTTGAACCAACTGGCATGCTTCTAAAATTAATCGGAACATTTGTGCCAATAGCCCCCAAATTATGATGATCAATAATTTCGACAATTTTAGCTTCATCTATTCCTGGTACACTTTGATCTAATTGATTATGATCAACTAATATAATTGGCATTTTATCATATTTTCCAGCTTCTGTTACTTTAATCATTCCTAAACAATCACCCTTTTTGTTTAAAACAGGATAATTAGAAAAGCCTTGTTTATTAGCCATTTCAATAAAATCAGTTAAATAATCAAAATCATGAACTATACTAGGATTATGATTTAAAATTATTGTTCTAACGTAATTGCTTAAAGAAATGGCATTACAAGTATTATAAGTATCCATTGGACTAGAAATTATACTAACTTTATTTTTCTTAGCTAATTGTAATAAATCATCTGGTAAACTAAAATTATTAGTTAAAACAATTAAACTAATTTTATTTGTAATACCATATTCTAAAACTTTATGACGATCACCAATAATTAAGATGTCACTATGTTTTAAATTAACTTGTTCCATAAAAGTTCTGCTTTGATAACTAGCCACTAACATTTGACCATTAAATTCTTCATTAAAACGAATAATTTCTTTACCACCTAAAGATTTTAATAATTTATCATAATTAGTATTTAAAGTATTTTTAACAGTATTAATAAATAATAAAGCTATTTCTTTTAAAGTTATCAAACTAACTAATTTTTTATTTTTATCAACAACAGGAACAGCGGTTAATTTTTTTTCTAACAAATAATCAATTACTTCTTTAATTGACATAGTATCATAAACATAAGTTCCTTTATTATAATAAACATTTCTAATTTGGACTTTAGCATTATTTAAATACTCTGGTTCTTTAACATTAAAATAATTTAAAACAAATTTACTTTCTTTATTAATATGACCTAAAACTCTAGGAACAGTATTATCTCCTAAAGCATTTTTTAAATATGATAAACTGATACTTGCACATACACTATCAGTATCTGGATTTCTATGACCAAATATATACGTTAAAGCCATATAAACACCTACCCTTGCATAAAAAATATAACATAAAAGTCTTCAAAAAACAAAGATTAACTAAAAAAAAGTAATTTTTCAACATAGTTAAAAAATTTACTTAATCATTAAAAAAATCATCAAAAAATTCATCATCAGTTATTTTATTATCATTCATTATAATTGAATCAGTATCAATATTAATTTTAGGTTTATCTTCATTTATTTTTTCTTCATTTTTTTCTACTATAGAATTTTCTATTTCTTTAGCATTTTTGTTTTCTTCTTCATCTAATTCAGCTAATTTTTTATCAATATCAGCAATCATTCTGTCTATTTCTTCACTAGTTAGATTAGTAGTTGGACGATTCATCATAGCCATAGGATCATTTGACATATCACCAAAAGGATTGAACCCCATTTGGGGCATTCTAGCAAATGGATTAAATTGCATTTCATTTTGATTACTATTTTCCATCATTTGTTTACGTTTAGCTTCAGATACAAAACCTTTAATATCAAAGGTTTGAACAGGCCTTTTTTCGCGATGTGGAAAATCCATTTCTTTTCTATCAATTCCCCAATTCATTTTAAAATCAGGTTCTAACTGGGTTTTAAATGGAGCCATTCTTGATCTAATAATAATTGCTTGGAATAATTTCATTTTCTGTAAATCAGTTATGGTAACTAATGGAGTTGAAGCGGTTTTATCTTTTTCTTTACTTTTAACTTCACCACACATTTTACTAATTTCTTCTAAGGCCGCCATTTCGGTACTAATTAAATAAATCCAATTATTCGAATTTCCTTTGATTGTCTGGGCAACTTCTTTACCATATACATCATCTAATTGGGAAAAATTTTGAATAATAAAAGTAAATCTTATATCTCTACTACGGGCTGCTGAAACCATTGAATCAACATCACTTAAGGGAGGCATATTTGCAAATTCATCTAATATAAAATTAGTTCTAATTGGTAATTTTCCACCATGTTCTTTAGCAACATCAATTAAAGTTTCATAACATTGTTTTAAAAAAACGGTTAATAAACTATGATAAGTTGTTTTTTCATCATGAATAATTAAGAAAACAGCTGTTTTTTTCTCACCAATTGAACGCATATCAAAATCGCTATAAGATAACATCTCACTTAATTTTTCTCTAGATGAAAAGATTCTTATTTTTTGTCTAAAAGTAGATAAAATACCACCTTTTGTATCATTAGGTGCATTTATCGTATTTGAAGCAAAGATATATTCGGAAGAATCAGCACCTTTTAAATTAAAATATTCATTTATATAATGACTTGTTGCAAATCTTTCTTCACCAATTGTACTCATAATATTAATAGAATTTAAGTTAACTTCACTTTCTTTAGCATCATTAAATAAACCTAAAGCAAGAGCACAAAAATAATCAGCAGCACTTCTTTCCCAAAAGGCAGATTCTTTATTTTTAGGATCTACTAAAATATTAGTTGCTATATCATCTAATAATTCTGTAGCTTTATCACGATTACCGTTTTTATAATTTTGGTATGGAGCAGTTAGAGGATTCCAAGCATTACCATCTTCAGGATCTCTAAAATTTAAAATAATAATATTATATCCTTGTTCTTTTAAATAACTTCCACAATATTTATATAACTCACCTTTCGGGTCAGTTACAATCATACTTTCACCTTTTTTGGCTAAAACATTAACTTGAGGTTTGACAACACATTCAGATTTACCAGAACCAGTAGTACCAATAATTAAAGTATGATATTCACCATTATCAACCCATAAATCAGTACCATTATTTATAATAGGAATACCTGCTCCTTCAATATTTTTGTCAATAGCTTTTATATGGACAATTCCTTTGTCTTCTTTCATTTCTTTTTCTTTAGACCATCTAGAATAACCTTTTTCTTCTTTCTCTTTGACATTTATTAATCTTTTACCACTTTTATCTTTCTCAAAAATATAAGATGAAACACTAGAAAAAATCATAACTAAAGCCATGACAAACATGAATATAGTTAAAAATATATAATCTGGGCCAAAAGCAGGAAAAGGATTTAAACCATAAAATGTTCCGTCATTAGCAAAGGATGCAAAGTTTAAAACAGCAATTGCACATAAATAAAGTAAAAATACACAAAAAATTAAAAATATAGTAAAATCTTTAGGCGAAACTCTAAACTTCATATTGGACCTCCTTAACTTTTTTTTATTATACTACAAAACATTAAAAGAACAAAACATTAATTTAACGTAAATTCTACTTTATAATTCATAATATCTTCTTCGGTAAAAATATATTTATTAAGATTCATATCTTTTATTTCATAAATTCTTTTTTGACTACTTAATAGATTACAAGCATAAATCTGGGTACTAAATTTATCTTTATTATTATTTATGTATTTTATATAATCATTTTTTTTAGGATAAGACTTTTTTCGAAAATTTGTTTCTAATAAGTCATATGTATTTTCAGGATTATTATTTATATTTTTAATAAAATCACTTAAATATAAATTACAAATGTAATCTTTGCTTATAATATTTGAACCAATTAATTTATTATAAGGATTAGCATCAATTTTTCTTTCAGGATTTTTTAAGGGCATATCTTCTTCAAAATAAATTAAAGGATAAATAGAATAAGTTATATTTTCATAATCGACATTTACTAAAAACATTGTATCTTCTTGAATAATTTTATTTTCGGCAAAATCATTTTCAATTATATCTCCATTTATAAAATATAAATAACGATTAAAATTATCATAAGTTTGATAATACATATTTTTAATTTTAAAATTTAAAGGATATTCTTCTTTAAAATAACCAAGATAATCATAAATATTATTTTGATCAATTTTAAATGTTTCAATATATTCTTTGTTTAAAAGATTGTTTAAGACTATTGTATTATGATCTTTTAAATAATTTAAATAAGTAACTACATTATTTAAAACGGAAAAGAATTGACTATAATCATTTACTTTTTCCATATTATATGGAATAGTTGGTGGTTCTTTTTCTTGATATATTTCTTGATTATTATTATTAGCTAAATTAAGTAGAAAAACAGTTAGAAAGATAATTAAGAAAATAATTAAAATAATAATTAAGCTTAAATACTTTTTCTTAAACATAAATGCCTCCTATTCACAATCATTTTGAATATAGTTAAATAATTCTTGAGCATTATTAGTACGGTCTGTACCACAGCTATTAGCTTTTTCATAATTTTCACAGAAATATTGGGCCATTTGGACTTCATCGTAATCACCTCTTAAATAATTTTCGACAGAAGTATATGAATTATTTAATTCCATAACTAAGAATTTTAATTGATTATCAAGAACGTTCCAGTTATTTCCATATGTGCTTTTTAGATTATTTAAACGGTCGCCACCCCATTGGGCTATTCCAGCATATCCATAATTATTTATGGCATTTGGATCAAATTCACTTTCACTTTTTAAATTACCCATTATACCAGCTATAGCATAATTACTATAACCACTGTTTTTTAGGGTTAAACAAATTGTTTGTTTATTATCAATACCATTTAATACAGTTCCATCTCCGCTACAAATTTTTCTCGTATCACTTGCAGATACTAAATTAGTAGGATCAACGATTTCACCATTAACTTGGACTTGGAAATCTAAGTGTGGTCCAGTAGAATTACCAGTATTACCCATTTTACCAATTACTTGACCTTGTTTTACGGTATCGCCTTTATTAACACTTAAACTATATAAATGACCATATCTAGTAATACTACCATCGTTATGAGTTATAATTACGTAATTTCCTAATTGTCCACCACAACTATGATTTCCTGATACACAACCAGTATTAGTGTCGGTAACAGTACCATCTGCAGATGCGATAATATTAGTTTGTCCTTCCCTTCCTCCACCAATATCTATGGCATTATGATTGGTACTTGCTCCTTGAATTGGGGCATCTCTTTGGCCAAAACCACTAGTTATTGTAGTTGTCTCAGGTTCGCCATCCGCATAAGTAACTCCATCTTTTATAGTTGTGTTTCTTGAGCCAATTGGCCACCACATACAACCTGCACCATTAGCTGTCATTTTACAATCGGTTTCAGTTAAATTCCAAATTGATTCACGATATTTTTGGGTATTTCGATCTTGAAATTTACCATATAATATTTGATCTTCCTCGGTTGTTTTAGTACAATTAGTTGGATCAGCATTAATTATACAAGAAGGTCCATTACAAGCGTTTTGAACTCGTGATGGTATGCCATCTGGAAAGACGTATGGAGCATAATAACAACCACCATCACTTGTTGGATCTGGGGTATCTAAAGTGTACCAATAATCTCCTAAATAAGCATAAGTTTTTAATAAATCATTATAATCAGTATATTGATTATGGACGGCTTGACAATATTTAGCAATAGCTGTTTTAAAATCAGGGCCAAAATCCTCACATTGAGATGTATCAGTGTTATAACACTTCCAACCCCAATAATTATTTTTCCATTCACCAGGCGAAAAACCTTCCAAAATGGCTCTTATAATTACGAATTCAGGATTAATATCATTTTCTAATGATACTTCATAAATCATTTCAGCATTACTAACAAACTTATTCCAACCAGAAGGACTTTCGCCATTATAATTAAAAGATTTAATTCCATTAACAAATTCAGTTTTAGTTAAACTAGTCTTATGTAAATCTATTGAACCACAATTTTCTTTTAATTTATTTTCTTCTTCTTGTTCATCTTTTGCTTGTTTTTCAATTGTCCAATAATTATGATCTCCTACAAAATATTTTAAAATATCAGACCAACTTAATTTATATTCATCGGATAAATAATAAGCGGCATAAACATTAAAACCACTGGTGTCATCTTGATGTACCCATTCTTTTATATCGCCATCTGTATAACAAAAATATAAGTTTTCATCAGGCTGATTACAAGGACAATCTTTATATTTACTAGGAACATTTTGATTTACCCAATCGGTAGGAATATAAAAATTAGGAACTTGAAAAATAGTATAATTATTTCCATCATTGGTACTATAACAAAAATCAGAAACAGAAACATTCATGAGTTTTTTCTTACCAGCTTTAGAAATTACAATTCCTTTTGCTGATTGTAAAGCACTATTTAAAGTTTCATTATTACCAGGATTTTTAGATAAACTTTTATCTTTATAAGTTATACTACAATTATTAGAAATAATTTCATTTCGTAAAGCAATAGCTAAGGCTTTATATAAATGATATGTTCCTTCATCAGTATTTTTTAAATTTGCTGTATAAGTATATGTTGCAGATGATACATAATCTTCAAGACTCATTTGACTAACTTCATTTGTTGTAACTCCATAAGGATTATAGGAAACTGTAACAACTTCGCATTTATTATCAACACTTTCCATATATTTATAATTAAAAGTATCAGATGAAACATTGGCTCCAAAAAAAATTGCAGTAAATAATAAAATTGAAACACCTACAATACCTATAAAAATAATTTTTCTTTTTAACAAAAGATTTATTAATTTTTTACTAGCTACTCCCATAAAATTTCCACTTTCAGGTGGTTCAATATCTAAGTCAACCTCATTTTGACCTAAAGATGGTAGGTTTTCTGGAATTTCTTCATTTTCAGATATATTTTCATCTAAATCATTTTTATCCATTCTACCACCTCTTTTACTCATAATATTATAACATGTTCCATAATTAAAAAAAACACCTAAAAAAGTGCTTATCTTTTAATAGCAATTAAAACTATTCCAACAATTACTAAGATAATTCCGACAATATTTACCCAACTTATTGTTTCTTTAAAAAAGAAATAACTGCCAATTAAAATTACAATTTGAACTATACCTGTAGCAATTGGTACAATATAACTTAAATCATAGGTAGCAATTAACTTTTGCCATAATAAAAAACTACAAATATATAGTAAAAAACCTAAAGCGGTTATAAATCCAATCTTAAAACTTATCTCATTTTTAAAAGATAAAGATAGGGAATCTCCTCCTAATTTCATACAAAATAAACCACTAGTAGTTAGTATTACATAAATAGCTGTTAATAACCATTTCATTTTTTATTCTCCATTTCTTTTTTCATAATTGATATTTCTTGAATTAATAAAGTTATCTTTTTCTTATTATTTGACACCATTACCGTAAGGGCTAAAGTAATAAATATCAAAATGGCTATGAAAAAACATAATAACATATTAGATAATAATTCAAAACCAATAAATTTAGCAAATTGATACATTACATTGGGAAGTAAAACACATAATAACATTAAAATAATTGCTAAAAACCAAACTAAAGCATACTTAGTTGATAACTTTCTTTTTTTTAATAAATAAACAATTAAAAAGAATAGAAATAAAATAAAGACTATAATTATAAATGATAAATTTTTAGAAATCATTTGTACCTCCTTAATCCTTCAATAATAATAGATAAACAAACATTTATCATATAATAAGAACTTTTCCACGTATGAATAGACGAAGAACCACCAGTCCTCTCGAACATATTAACACCTATTTCTTTAACTTTATAACCTTTTTTTACAAGCAAAACAGTAGTAACTGGTTCAGGATATTCAGTAGGATAATAATTAGCAAATTCTTTTATAACAGCTTTATTAGCTGCCCTAAAACCACTAGTAGTATCTTTTAGTTTAAAGCCACAAGCAATTTTGATAAAAAAGGTAATAATTTTAATTCCAACTCTACGCATAAAAGAAGTTTTAAAACCACTAATATCATCAATAAAACGACTACCAATTGTAAAATCAGCTTCTTTGTTGATAATTGGTTTAATTAGCTTATCAACATAAGATACATCGTGTTGATTATCTCCATCAAATTGAATAGCTAAATCATAATCATTTTTTAAAGCATATTTATAACCAGTTTGAACAGCACCACCAATTCCTAAATTATTAATTAAATTAATATGCGGTAAGTTATTTTCTTCTAAAATTTGTCTAGTTTTATCAGTAGAACCATCATTAATAACTATAAAATCATAATGAGTTTTATTTTTTTGATTATAATCAATTATTTTATGACAAACTTTTAAAATATTAGCTTCTTCATTATACGCTGGAATAATTAATAAGGTTTTTAAATCTTTCATACTTCCCTCCCCTATACATAAAAATTATTTAATATTATTATAATTGCATGAATATTTACTAACAAAAAGATACTAATAATTATTTCCATAACATTTTCTTTTTGAACTTTTAACTGACATTTAGAACTATTAAAAAGCATAAAGGTAGCCATTAAAACGGGAAATAAGTATCTTCCTTGAAAACCATCAACCGTTAAAGCACCAACAGGATTAAAACTTAAATATAACGCGGATAATGAAGCTACAATTGAACAAATTACATATATAAAAATAATAATTTTATCCTTATATTTTAATTCTAAATCATTACTTAAAGTTACAATAATTAATCCTATAATTATTAATATAATTTCAACATCGCCTAAATTTCCACAATAAGCAAGCTGTCCTAAACTAGCTGAAATAAGAGGTATAAGCATAGTTTGGAACGTATTTATTATAACATAAAGATAATTAAAAGGATTTTTTAGAATATTTAACATTTGTAATTTGACATCCACCCCAGGTAAAGAATATTGTACAATTCCAAATTTACTAGCATAAATAGTTCCAAACCCAAATAGAACTATTCCACTTAAACTAACTAATATTTTTGACCATAAACTATTTGTTTTAAATTTTTCTTTTGGAATTAACCAAATCAATAAAGTAATTGGAAAATAAGCAATTTTAGATAAATAAGTAAAACTATACACTAAAAGCAATACTAATAATTCTTTAATACCTATTTTTTTATTACTTTCAATATAATGAAATGTTAAACCAAAGGATAATAAACAAAAGGCATTAGTAAAAACATCTGCTGAATAAGAACCACTTTGAAAAATAACTGGAGGAATTAAACCAAAAGCAAAAATTAATTTACTTGTTTTTTTGCATAATTTAATTGCTAAAGAAACTATCAAAGCATATAAAATAACATTAAAAATTCTTCCTAAATAAAAGATAATTGAAAATGACAAATTAAATAATCTTCCTAAAAACATTCCAAGACCACTAGCTAAATACGCGACAAATAAGTATGGACCAGCAGTTGAGCTTATCTTAAAAGATGCTTCTTCACTTTTACCTAAATCATTTAAATATGGCATACTATTCTTATAAGTTGTATAAGTAGATGGAATAATAAAATTAAAACGATCACTAATTAAATTTCCTAATTTATTTGGCCATTTTTGAATATCATTATTTTGTAAAATAAAATTACCATAAGAATTATTATAAGAACGAATCAAATGTTGATTTTCATCATAAGGATAAAATAAAGGTGTTAAAATGGCAAAAGAAATACCAATTAAAAGTGCAACCTTTAAATAATACAAATATAATTTAGGTTTTTTATCAGAAAATATAATTTTAATTAAATCTAGTATTAAATAGATAATTACGGAAACAATAAAAACTCTTAAATAATTAATTTGAAAATTATTAGTAACTAAAATATTATCTAATTTTAAACTACTACAATCTTTAAAAAGTAATTTTATTTCATTAGTTTCTTTATGAATTGGCAAAGCAACAATTCTATCATATTTAGGATATAAAATATTATCACTAAGTTTTAGAAAATCATTTTCATCTTTATAATATAATTCATAATCAATATTATTTATATTAGCAATATTTACTTTAAAACTTAATTCATGAAGATACTTTTTATCAGTTTTAATAAGCATAATTAAATTATTATCTATTACTTGATTATCAATGTTACTAATTTTTTCTTCTCCTTTAAATTCATTATGATAATAATGATAATTACCAAAAGTTACTTCAAAAAGAAAACTAGATAGACACGCAACTAAAATTAAAATAATAGTTATATATTTATAATTAGCAATCTTCTTCATCATTAATTCTTCTTTCTTTTTTATCTAAAACAAAATTCTTTTTTAAGCTAAAATTTACATTATAAAAAGGATCATGATAAAGAATATAATTCCATTTATTCTTCAAATAATCTATTTCTTTTAATAATAGTTGATATTTTTCAGAAGTAGTGTCATAACCTCTTGTTTTAGATTCAAAATGATATACTACAACTTGAGGTAAAAAGATATTATAATATTTTTTATCTAATAATTTTAAACAAAAATCAACATCATTAAAAGCAACTTTTAAGTTTTCATCAAACCCTTTAACACTTAAAAATTTTTTCTTACTTACCATCATACAAGCAGCTGTTACTGCTGAATAATTATGAGGCACTAATAAACGACCATACAATCCATAAGAATTACTAGGAGCCCCTGCAAAAGCATGAGCAGCACTATTGCCAATACCTAAAATAACTCCAGCATGTTGTATAGTATCATCAGGGTATAATAGTTTAACACCAACTGCCCCAATATGTTCTTGCATCGCATAACCAACCATAATGTCAAGCCATTTACTAGTTTTAATCACTGTATCATTATTTAAGAATAATAAATAATCTCCACTACTTTCTTTAACTGCTAAATTATTTATTTTAGAATAGTTAAAAGGAAAATTTGCATCAATAACTTTAAAATTATCATAATTTTCTTTATAGTAATCAAATAGTTCAAAAGTTTCTTTTTCACAACTATTATTGTTAACAACTATTACTTCAAAGTTTTTATAAGTTGTTTTTTGATAAATTGAATTTAAACATTTTTCAAGAAAAATAGGTAAATCTTTAGTTGGAATAATAATAGAAATTTTTGGCTCTTTAGTAAATTTATAATTAACGACATATTGAGTTGATGCTATAGGCACTAAAACATCAGCATTTAACTTTCTTCTTTTTAAAGCATCTTCAACAGCTTTTTGTCCAGCTTTAATAGCATATTCTTTATTTTCAACTGTATCAGCAGTTGAACCTGGTATCTTACGCCAATGATATAAAATTTTAGGAATATGATAAATTCTATCCGGAGTTGTCCTCTCAACAAACCTTAAAAATAAATCGTGATCTTGAGCACCTTCATAGCCAACTCTAAACCCACCTATTTCATCCAATATTGATTTTCTTAAAATTTCAAAATGGCAAATATAATTACCACCTAATAAAGAATCAGGACTATAATCGGCTTTAAAATGTGGTTCACATCTTTTACCTTCCATATCTATTTTATCTTCATCACTATAAATTAAATCTAAATTTTTATTTTTATTAAGGGCTAAAACCATTTCATATAAAGCATTAGGGGTTATTAAATCATCATTATCCATTAATCCAACAAATTCACCAGTAGCAAGACTTAAAGCGTCATTACTAGATCTTGAAATATGACCATTTTTCTTACGATAAATAATTTTTATCCTAACATCTTGTTGTTCATATTCTTTTAAAGTATCAATAGTTTCTTTTAAGGTTGAACAATCATCAGCAATACATATTTCAAAATTTTGATAATGTTGATTTAAAATAGAATCAATACATTCTTTTAAATATAGACGTTTAATATTGTAAACAGGAATAATAATTGATATTTTAGGTTGATAAGTAAGTTCTTCATAAACTGTTTCTGCTTCATTATTTTTTAACCATTTCAAATAATCTTTTTGTCTAAAAGGATTTAAATATAACATATTAAAACAAACTTTAATTTTATTAATAAATTCTGTAAAATACTTTTTCCATAAAGAAGGAGGTACTAAAAAATGATGCTCTTTCCATAAAAAAACTATTCCATTTTTTATAGTCTTAAAAATTAATTTTATTTTATTTAATGGTCTAAAAAAGATACTATAAATTCGATTAATTAAACGTCTAAAAAAAGTATTTTTTATAGTAAATAATTCATATAATTTGTCATCTAATTTAGCATATAAAGTAATTTTTTTCATATTTTTAGTTAAAATTGCATTTATAATAAAACTTTCAATGTTTTCATAATAATCATAAGAAATTGATTTACCATCTGCTTTAACTTCAAACTTAATATTCTTTTTATAAAAATCTCCACTTACACTAAATTTAGGATTTTTTAAACCACTTACTTCTTTAGATTTAATTTTAATATATTCATTCATACTACAACTCCTCAGCAAAACCTTTCTCTAATTTTCTAAATATTATGTATCCTAATACTAAAATACCTAATGATAAGACAAATAAATAAAATAATGATGATAAACTTGGCATTGTTTGATAGTAAAAAATACTACGATAAGCATTAATTAAATGGGTTAAAGGATTAATGTTTAAAACCCAACTAATTTTTTTGGGAAACATATCAGCGGTATATAAAATTGGAGTGGCATAAAAAAGAAGATTTAAGATAAAACTTATAACATACTCTACATCTCTTACATAAACATTAATAGCACTTAAAATAAAAAGCAAACCCAAGCTAAATAAACTTTGAATAATGGCAATAATAGGTAACCATAAAAGTTGCAAACTAAAACCAATGCCACCAAAAATTAAAAATATTAAGATAATAATACAAGAGATTAAGAAATTAATTAATCCTGCTAGTATAACTGATACAGGTAATACTTCTCTTGGAAAATATACTTTTTTAATAATTCCACCATTTAACCAAACACAATTACAACCAGTAGTAATACAAGTAGTAAAAAAATTCCAAGGAATAATGGCTACAATCAAAAAGATTAAATAATTTGGAACTTGAATTCGCATAATATATGGAAAAACAATTGCATAAACTAAAACGGTTAATAATGGATTTAAAAATGACCATAAAATTCCTAAAAATGAACCTTTATATTTTCCTCTAATCTCTTTTTTAACATTAGTTTTTAATAATTCACGATATTGATATAAATTCTTAAAAATACTCATCTTCTCACCCACACTTTTTTAAATATTCATCTATTACTTTAGAAGGTTCGCCATCTGATGCTATAACACCTTCATTAATCCAAATAGCTCGATTACATAATTTTTTAATATTATCTAAATCATGACTAACAATAACAATAGTTTTGTCACTTTCTTTTAATTCTTGTAATTTAGCAAAACATTTATCTTGAAAATGTTGATCACCAACAGCAAGAATTTCATCAATTAGTAATATTTCAGCATCGACATTGATAGCAATGGAAAAAGCAAGACGCATATACATACCAGATGAATACGTACGAACAGGATTATCGATAAAATCACCTAATTCAGAAAAAGTAATAATATCATTTAAACGTTTGTCAATTTCAGTTTTAGTAAGGCCAAAAATAGATGCATTAAAATAAATATTTTCACGACCTGTAAAATCTTGATGAAAACCTGCACCTAGCTCTAATAAAGAAGTTAGTTTACCATTAGTAATAACTCGACCTTTAGTAGGATAAATAATTCTAGTCATTAACTTTAAAAGAGTAGATTTTCCAGAACCATTAACACCAACTAAACCAACAGTTTCACCTTTTTTAATAGTTAAATTAATATTTTTTAAAGCAGTAAACATTTCAGGCTCACTCTTATGCCAAAATATCAAATGTTCTTTTAAAGTATGAGCTTTATCATAATATATCTTAAAACTTTTAGTAACATTTAAAACTTCAATAGCATTAACTATAGCTTTTTTCATTTAGCACCTCAATTCATTAATAGTATAGCATTTATATGCTAAAATATCAAACTAACAAGAAACAAATAATTTAATTAAAAAAAGAATAGCTTAACTATTCTAACTAAATACATTTCCCCAAGATGAATGTACAGAAGCATTTGGTGTATTGGCTGGGCAATTAGAAAACATATAGTTTACACTAGCACCAATTCTATGAATAAAATTTGGACCATAGGTAATTTTGCTTAAATTTTTTGCATCACTAAACATACTATCCATATCTGTTACTTTACTTGTATTAAAATTACTTAAATCTAATTCTTGTAATTGGCTACATCCGTTAAACATCCAACTCATATCTGTTACACTACTTGTATCAAAATTTTCACCGAATGTTAAACTTGTTAAGTTGCTCATATAAGAAAACATCAAACTCATATTTTCTACACTACTGGTATTAAAATGACTTAAATCTAATGATTGTAATTGCTCACAATGGCCAAACATATAATACATAGTTGTTACATTAGTAGTATTTAGATTTTGTATTCCTTCTATTTCGGTTACTTTTGGAAAATTATAAAATAAATATGAACTACTACTTAATTTAACTCCCCCATCTCCTTGTAAATAGCCTGTCCAAGTTTTATTAATTGTATCATATACTACATAACTTTGTACTGCCGAATCTTTTGTACTGCTTTCATCAAATGGACCATATACACTTTGACCATTTCCAGCTATTTTTTTACTTTTTTTGTCTTCAATTACTATATTAGTCATTCTATCTTTATACAACCACATTCCTATTTCATCAGTAGAAGAGATTGTTCTTAATATTCCTGGTTTGTATTCTTTAAAATATAAACTACATTTTGTTTTAGTTTTATTAAGTCCTTTTACTAAAGGGGCCCATTCATTTTCATCCCATTCGATTGTTGCTCCATTATCACAATCAGCATAATCAAAAACTAAATTTTTACTATTTCCTTCATTTTTTTTTGTTTCAATTTTTCCTTTCCAAAAACATCAAAAAAAGATGCTTTAAATTTTGCATCTTATAATAACAAAG
>CANRHC010000022.1 GCA_947630305.1 uncultured Bacilli bacterium | reverse complement strand
TGTCCTCATTTAATAAATATTTATAATATCAATAATACTAATAATATTGATAGTCTAGGAAAAAATTGAGCTTGTGGCTCAGGTAAGAAATATAAAAACTGCTGTGGTAAATAAACTCGCAAACCTTTATAAAATAAGGGAAAAACGAGTTTTTTCTTGTTCTAATTTTTAGGTATTCTTTAATAAAAAATATCGATTAGATAAGTTTTAGATAAGTTTTTTGTCAAAATAAGCCTTAAAAAATGTATATATGATATAATTAAATAAGAAATAATAGAAATAGTATGAAATGAATATTAAAAGAGATTATTAAATAAACCTTGCCACAGTTGAATAAGCAATTGTGTTATATGAAGAAAATATAAAAATGGAAAGAATATATGATAAGGTTGGTGTAATAGTATATGAAGATAATTGAGTATAAAGATAAATATTTAGAAGATGTTAGAGATTTATTAACAGAACTTGAAAAGTATATTGTATCTATTGATAAAGATGAATTGGATCAAGTTCATCCAGAATATCATGAAAAAATGGCACTTGTTGATTTAAAAGATATAAATGAAAATTGTGGTAAGTGTTTTTTAGCAATTGAAAACAATAAAGCAGTTGGATTAATAATGGGAACAATTCCTTCCTATGATGAATATGATTACCTAGATTATAAATGTCCTAAAAGAGGAATAATTACTGAATTAATCGTAACATCTGAAATTAGAAGTAAGGGCATAGGTAAAGCCTTAATAGAGAAGATGGAAAAATATTTTAAAGAAAATAATTGTGAGTATGTTTTAGTTGATGTATTTGCATATAATGAGAATGCTATTCGTTTTTATTCTAAGAAAGAATATCATACAAGAATGTATACAAATATAAAAAAATTATAATAAAAAGTATTTTTTAGATAAGTTTAAACTGTATTGTAAGAAATTAGAAATTACTATATTGCAATTTAAACACAATATATTAAAAAATTTCCTAATTTAAAATTTACTTGGTTGTTTTAACAATTTAGCATGATATAAAGAGAACAGATTATTTAATTCAAAATTAAATTATTTTTTTAGAAACTTGGTATTCAAATTTTACTTTCATTGAATTCGATTGGTTTAAAAATGAGTTTGGCTAATGACTTTAAAAAATTGATAGTAGTAATCTATTGGTGTAATTTTCAAAACAATAAGGAAATATAACTATTTTTTTTATCTGAAATTTTGATGAAAATATTGGTTCAAATATGTTATTTTGTTAAAGTTGTGTTATACTTTTAGATGAAAGGAGTTTGTTTGATGAAGAAGGTTATTTTTGCTGTTTTTTGTTTTGTTTTGCTTATTGGTTGTATTAAAGCTGATGTTGTAAGTGAGACTTTATTGGATGCTTGTAAAAGTGAAGGTATTTCTTGTGTAAGTAAGGCAAAAGATGATGTTGAATCTCTTCCTAATGTTTATTTATTTAGGGGTGAAGGGTGTACTTATTGTAATCGTTTAATTACTTTTTTGGATTCAATTATTGATAATTATGATGTTAATGTTGTTGTGTATGAGGTTTCAAATAATGTTGATAATAAGAATTTTTATAGAAAAGTTGGTTCTTTGTTTGATTTTAATCCTTCTGGTTATCCTTATTTAGTTATTGGTGAAGATACTTTTGATGGTTATTCTAGTGAAGATGATGATAATATAAAAGATTCTTTGCTTAGTTTAACTATGAATGATGAGCCTTATGATGTTGTTAATTATTTAAATTCTTCTTCAAGTAATACCAATGATGTTGCTGTAATAATTATAATGTTATGTTTTATAATTGGTTTTGGTGCTTATTTAGGATTTAAAATTAAGTCTAAAAATTAATAAGTATATCTATTTAGCATATACTTTTTTTGATGAAAGTTAAAATTTGTTTGATTGTTTTATTATTTTGTTTTTTTGGTATTAGAGATTATTCTATTTATGATAGAAAAATTATTTGGCCTGGTTCTTCTTTGATTGGTCATGGTATGTTTGGGATTGATGGTGTAACTTATACTAATAGTAAAGAATCTTTTTATAATGGTTATAATTTAGGTATTCGTACTTTTGAAATTGATTTGGGTTTAACTAGTGATGATGTTGTTGTTTTGGTTCATGATTGGGATAGGTTTGGTTATGTTCCTAGTAGTGATTCTTTTTTAAGTAATAAAATTTTAGATAGGTATACTTCATTGTCTATAATTGATGTTTTGCTTTTGATAAAGATTTATCCTGATGTATGGTTTGTTACTGATTCTAAGTATGTTGATTCGGTTATGATTAAGAAAGAGTTTAGTTATATTGTTGATGTTGCTAAGAGGTATAATTTACTTTTAGAACTTGATCATTTAGTTATTCAACTTTACAATCAAGAAATGTATAGTATTATTGAGTCTATTTATCATTTTGATAATTATTTATATACAATGTATATGAATTGGCAGGATAATTACAATAAATTTGTTGAGATTTGTGATTGGGGTAAGGATAAGTTGAGAGGGATTGTTTTGTTTGATGGTTGGTATAATGTCAATTTACTAAAAATTGTAAAGAGTTATGGTTTGGATTTGTATGTTCATACTGTTAATGATTTGTTGAAATCTAAGATGTATTTTAGGGATGGTGTTAGGGGTATTTATACTGATTTTATTACTTGTTAAAAAGTGATTGATAATTTTTAAAAAAGTTGGTAGAATTGTTTTATAGTAAGAAGTGGGTGATATTGTGAATACTGAAGAAAATATTCAACAAATTTTAATAGAGGATATTATTCCTAATCGTTTTCAACCGCGTTTATCTTTTAATGAGGAAGGTTTGAAGGAATTATCTGATAGTATTAAGCAACATGGTATTATTCAGCCTTTGGTTTTGAGAAGGTTAGGAAATAAGTATGAGATTATTGCTGGTGAGCGTCGTTATAAGGCTAGTATTATGGCTGGTTTAAAAACTGTTCCAGCTATTATATCTAATATTGATGATAATCAAAGTGCTGAGATTGCTTTAGTTGAGAATATTCAAAGGAGAAATTTGACTTCTATTGAGGAGGCTAAGTCTTATAAGAATCTTTTAGATCGTGGATATTTGAATCAAACTCAGTTGGCTGAAAAGATGGGTGTTAGTCAAAGTACGATTGCTAATAAGTTGCGTTTGTTGAATTTGAGTGATGAGGTTCAGAAGGCTTTGTTGGAGGAGAAAATTAGTGAGAGGCATGCTAGGAGTTTACTTTCTTTGTCTAAGGATGAGCAAAATGAATGGTTGAAGAAGATTATTGCTAAGAGGATGACGGTTAGGCAATTGGATTTGGAATTGAAGAAATTAAAGAATGGAGATGTTGAACAGATGCCAGTTATTTCAAATGATAGTGCTAATATTATGAGTGATATAATAAATAATGAAGATGATGAAAGTAGTGTTGATAGTGCACCTGCTGTTAAATCTGCTGATGTTAAGGCTGTAGATACTCCTAAGGTTCCTAATAAGTTTTTTAATTTTTTGGAAGATGAAGCTGCTAATATGTCAATGGATGTTGATAATAAAGAGGAATCTAATTTTAAGGTTGATGGTAATATTGAGGTATTAGAGGATTTTGATATTACTCCATCTGATAATACTGTTTATCCGTTTTTGTTTGATGATAGTAGTGTGTCTAATAATTCTATTGAGGAGATTGTTCCTAAGGAAGATGTTAATGTTGTTGATCCTATTGATCGTATTAATACTTTAGCACCTGATTATATGGATAAGCAAAAAGAGATGGAAGGTATGGATTTAAAGACGGCGATTAATGATATTAGGGATTTTGTTAAGACTTTGGAAAATAGAGGTTTTGTTATTAATTTAGATGAAGTTGATTTGGCTAATGATTATCAAATTATGATCAATATTAAAAAATAACTGGTGTCAGTTATTTTCTTTTTGGCTTCCTTTAACGTAGTAGAATAATGTATTGTTTTTGTTTTTGGTGTTTATTGTTCCGTCTATGGCGTTTTTGATGGTGCTTATGACGTTTGTTGGTTTTTCATACCAGGTGTTTTGTTTGTCTTCTAGATAGCTTTCCATTGTTTCAAGCCATATTTCTTTAGAGTATTTGCTGGCTTCGTTATCAATGTCTTTTGATTCGTCATTGCCGATCCAGACGAGCATTAGTAGTTCTGGGGTATATCCGATGCTCCAAGAGTCGGTGTTTGTTGTTCCGGTTTTTAAGGCGTATTTTCTTGACATTCTGTTTGCTAGGGAAAGGGCTGTTGGTGTTGTGTAGTCGTTAAATGCTGGGTTTGAGGTACTTGTTAGCATTTCATTTAGGATGAAAACGTTGTTGCTGTTTAAAACGTAGTCATGTTTTTCTTTTCTTTTATATAAAATATTTCCATCTAGGTCTTCGATGCGGGAAATAAAGTATAGGTCCATTTTATCCCCGTTGTTTGCAAGTGTTTGGTATCCTCTGGCAAAGTCTAGCATGCTTAATTCTGTTGTGCCAAGAGCGAGGCTTGGGTTGTTTGGAAGGTCTTGTTTGATTCCGGCTTTTTTGGCTGTGTTAACAAGGGTGTCCATTCCTAAAAATAGGTGGGTTTTAACGGCGTATATGTTATCTGAGTAGGCTATTGCTGCTGCCATTGTTATGTCTTTATTGGCGTATATTTGGTTATAGTTATTTGGTGAATATGTTTTGTTTTCGGCAAAGTTAAAGGTTGTTGCTTCGCTTTTAAATAGTGATGATGATACTAGGCCGTTTTCTAATGCTGCGTAGTATAAGAATGGTTTCATGGTACTTCCTACTTGTCTTTTGGCTGTTATGGCTCGGTTGTATTGGCTTTTGGCATAGTTTAATCCGCCAGATAAGGCTATTATTCCACCTGTTTTAGGGTTGATCATGATGCTTGCTACTTGTAGATTATCTTGGTTACCCATTTTGTTTAAGATATTTTCTTCCATTTTTTGTTCGGCATTTATATCAAATGTTGTGTATATTTTTAGTCCACCTGATTCCATTAGTGATTTTGGTACTTGTTTTATTTGTTCTAATTCGTTTAAGACTGCATCTTGGTAGTACATGATCATTTGGCTATTATTTTGGGTTCTTTTGCCGTATATGTTGATTTTATTTTTAAATAAGTTTTTTTCTTGTTCTTCGGTTATATAGCCGTTTTTTACCATTGTTTTGGCTACTATTTTTGCTCTTTTTATGCATTCGTCATAGTTGCTTACTGGGTTAAAGTTGCTGGGGTTTTTAGGGATTCCTGCTAGCATGATTGCTTCTTCTAAAGTTAAGTCTTTACTGCTTTTGTTGAAGTAGTATTTACTAGCGTCTTCAATTCCGTAGTTTCCTTCACCATAATTTATTGTGTTTAAATATCCTTCTAAAATGTTGTCTTTGGAGTAATGTACTTCAAGTTCGATTGTTAAAAATGCTTCTTCTATTTTTCTTGACCATGTTTGATCAAATGTTAGGTACATATTTTTAATGTATTGTTGGGATATTGTTGATGCTCCTTGGGTAATGCTTTTGTTTTTTATTAAAGTTAAGAAAGCTTTGATTATTCTTAGATAGTCGAAGCCGTGATGGGAGTAAAAGTTTTTGTCTTCTACGCTTATGACGGCGTTTTTTAAGTCATTTGAGATGTCATTTAGGCTTATCCAGTCATTTGATCCTGATCCTTGATAGATCATGTTTTCGTTTTGATCGTATATAAAAATCTTACCTAGATTTGTTAATTCAAGTTTAGGTGAAAAAAAGGCATAAATGTAGATTCCAATATATAAAACAAGAAAAGATAGAAAACAGAAAAATGATATTTTTAAAAAAAGTTTAATTTTTTTCATTGCCTTTTCACCTAAATTTATTATTGGTTTTATGTTTTTAAATTATACTATTCTTAATTGCAATTTTAGGTTCTTTATGTTATATTTGTTCATAAATATGAGGTTGTTTATGGATTATTTGAATGTTAGTTTGTTTAAGGGTGAAAGTGTTGTTTTAGATACTAAAGTTTTAGGTTCTTTGTCTAATAATGTTTTAAGTTTTTCGCTTTTAGATATGAATAATTTTATTGATATTGTTCATCAAAGTTTTAGAAGAGAGAATGATGATTATATTTTTTTACTTGATTTTTTTAATAAAAAATGTATACTTACGTTGAAAAGGGAGAATTATATTATGAACATAGGTGTTGATAATTGTAGTTTTGTTTTTGAGTCTCATGGTTTAGTTTTAAAGTATTTGCTTGAGACTGATGATTGTGTTGTGTGTTTTAAAATAGATTGGGATGGTTTTGATGAAGATTCTTCAAGATATGTTGGTTAAGTGTTTATCTAGTTTAGGTTATTTTATTGATTTTGTTAATGTTGTTAAGTCTAATCGTCCTGATTTGTGTGATTATCAGTTTGATGGTGCTTTTAAGTTAGCTAAAATGTTACATGAGAATCCTGTTGTAATAGGTAATAATATTGTTGCTAAATTTAAAGAGATTGATGATAAAAATCTTGTTAGTGATGTTGTGTGTGTTGGTGGTTTTGTTAATTTTACTTTGAGTGATGGTTTTATTAATTATTTATTGAATGAGATGATTTGTAAACCTAAGTTTAATGTTGTGATGCCTAAAAAAGAGCGGATTGTAATTGATTATGGTGGTGCTAATGTTGCTAAGCCTTTGCATGTTGGGCATTTAAGGCCAGCTATTGTTGGTGAGTCTATTAAACGGATTTTAAGGTTTATGAATCAGGATGTTATATCTGATGTTCATTTAGGTGATTATGGTTTGCAAATTGGTCAAGTTATATATGGTTTAAAAAAGGAATCTGTTTTGGTTGATGATATAGATATATCGGTTCTTGATATGATATATCCTAAGATGAGTAGTTTGTGTAAAAGTGATGAATATGTTAAGTTACAGTGTGCAGATATTACTAAAAAATTACAAGATGGTGATGAGGAGTATCAACGATATTTTAAGAAGATTTTGGAAGTTAGTATTAAAGATATTAAAAGTAATTATGATTATTTGTCTGTTGATTTTGATTTATGGTATAAAGAGTCTGATGCTTATAAGTATATTCCTATGTTAACTGTTTTATTAAATAGTCAAAATTTGTTAACTATTAGTGATGGTGCTTTAGTTGTAGATGTTTCTAATGATAATGATAAAACTGATATTCCACCTTTTATTTATCAGAAAAGTAATAAAGCTTATTTGTATGGGACTACTGATTTAGCAACTATTTTGCAAAGAAAGAGGGATTTTAATCCAGATAAAATTTTATATGTTGCTGATGCTAGGCAGTCTTTACATTTTACTCAGGTGTTTAGGGTTAGTAAAATGATTGATGAATTAAAAAATATTGATTTGGAGTTTTTAGGTCTTGGGACTATTAATGGTAGTGATGGTAAACCTTATAAGACTAGGAGTGGTAATACTCCTAAGTTAAAGGAATTGTTTAAAGATTGTAAGGAGTTGTTTAAACTTAATCGTGAGGAAAATTTAAGTATTAGTGATTCTGATTTGGATATTTTAGCTAATTCTATTATTAAGTTTGCTGATTTGCAAAATAATCGGGAAAAAGAGTATGTTTTTGATATGCAAAAGTTTTCTTTAGTTGTTGGTAAAACTGGTCCATATATTTTGTATACTTATTTGCGGGTTAATAAAATTTTAATAAATAATGAAAGATGTATAGACAAGTTGAGTGAAAACATATATAATAATCAAGATCGAGATTTAAGAATGAAGTTATTGGAGTTAGATTCGGTAATGAGTTATACGTTTTTAAACCGATTACCTTCTATTATGGCAAATTATTTATATGAATTGTGTGTTTTATTAAATACTTTTTATGAGAAGAATCATATTAATAATTTAGAAGATGAAAAAATGAAAGAAGATTGGATTTTGCTATTAAGTTTGACAAATGATGTTATTAAGACTTTGTTGGATTTATTGGTTATTAAGATTCCAAGTAAAATGTAAGGAGAATTTTTGATGAAAAAGTTAAAGGATTATACTAATGATGAGTTAGAGAGTTTGAGTTATGCTGATATTGCTTATTTAATTTTAGAAGAAAAAAAGAAGAAGATGAAGATTAATGATTTGTTTAAGAAAGTATGTGAGTTACTTTTGTTAGATGATGATTGTTATGCTTCTTTAATTGCTGATTTTTTTGAGTTATTAACAACTGATAAAAGGTTTATTCAATTATCTAATGGTTTTTGGGATTTGAAATCTAAACATAGTGAGAAGGTTATTATTGAAGATGATGATGAGGATTATGAGGAGATTGTTGATGGTTTAGATGATTCTTTAGATGAGGAAAAAGATGATTTTTATGATGATGAAGCTGATGATGAAGCTGATGATGATTTGAAGGATTTAGTTGTTATTGATGAAGAAGATGAAGAAAATTAATTGGTGAATTATGAAAGAAAGATTGGATAGTATATTAAATAGATATAATGAGATTGGTAAATGTTTAAGTGATCCTTTAGTTATGAGTGATTTTAATAAAGTTAAAAGTTTAAGTAAAGAACAAAGTGATTTAAAGGAGATTGTTGATAAGTATCAAGAATTGATGAAGTGTGAAAATGATATTGTTGAGGCTAAGAGTTTGGTTAATGATCCTTTGTTAAAAGAGATGGCTACTGTTGAGTTGGAAGAGTGTGAAAAGAAATTAGAGTTATTGAAAAGTGAATTAGAGATTTTATTGGTTCCTAAAGATGAGAATGATGGTAAGAATGTTATTATGGAGATTAGGGGTGCTGCTGGTGGTGATGAAGCTAATATTTTTGCTGGTGATTTATTAAGGATGTATACTTATTATGCTTTGAAAAATGGTTGGAAAATAGAGGTTGATCATCAAGTGTTAGGTACTAGTGGTGGTTTTAGTCAAGTTGAGTGTACGATTAAAGGTGAAAATGTTTATTCGAAGTTGAAGTATGAAAGTGGTGCTCATCGTGTTCAGCGTGTTCCTGTTACGGAGACTCAGGGTCGTGTTCATACTTCTACGGCTACTGTTTTGGTTATGCCTGAGGTTCTTGATGTTGATATTGATATTAAAGAAAGTGATTTAAAGATTGATGTGTATCATTCTAGTGGTGCAGGTGGTCAGTCTGTTAATACTTCTAATAGTGCGGTTCGGATTACTCATTTGCCTACTAATACTGTTGTTACTTGTCAAAATGAGCGTAGTCAGTTAAAAAATAAGGATAAAGCTATGAAGTTGTTGAAGATTAAGTTATATGACAATATGATGGCTTTGAAGGAAAAGGAAGAAGGAGCGATGCGTCAAACTAAGATTGGTAGTGGTGATCGTTCGGAGAAGATTAGAACTTATAATTATCCTCAAAATAGGGTTACTGATCATCGGATTGGTTTTTCTATTATGAGTTTAGATCGGGTTATGGATGGTGAGTTAGATCCGATTATTGAGGCTTTGATAACGGAGGATTTGAAAAGAAAATTAGCAGGCGAATAGCTTGTTTTTTTAGAAGGTGGTAAAGGTGAAACCAGATTTTGTAAGTCAAGTTGATTGGGATATTCTTGTTAAAAAATATGCTAATTTAGATGAGGTTGTTGATAAGTTGAATAATAATTATCCTGTTCAATATTTAATTGGTGATGTTTTATTTTTAAATACTGTTATTAAGGTTGATGAGCGGGTTTTGATTCCTCGATTTGAGACTGAGTTTTTGGTTGATGAATTGATTAAGGAGATTAATAAATTGTCTTTTAAACCGAGAATTTTAGATTTGGGTTGTGGTAGTGGGTGTATTTCAATTGCTTTAAAAAAGAATGTTTTAGGTGATGTTACTGGTGTTGATACAAGTTCTGATGCTATTTTAGTTGCTAAGGAGAATGCTTTATTAAATGATGTTTTGGTTGATTTTATAAATTGTTCGATGTTTGATATTAGTTATGAAGGTTATGATGTGATTGTTAGTAATCCTCCTTATGTTAGTTATGATGAAGAGGTTGGTAAGGAGGTATTGTATGAGCCTGCGATTGCTTTATATGCTTTATCTGATGGTTTATTTTATTATAAAGAGATTATTAAGAAAATTAGTTTGTTGAAGAGTAAGCCTTTTATAGTTGCTTTTGAGATTGGTTATAAGCAGGGTGATTTTCTTAGGAATTTTGTTTTGGAAATGTTACCTGATTATAGTTTTTTGTTAAAGAAGGATTTAGCTGGTAAGGATCGGTATGTTTTTTTGGTTTTGAATAAATAGTTATTAAATTAAACATAAATAAAGTAGGTGAGATGATGAAGAGATTAATTCCTATTTTGTTTATTTTTTTTGTTATATATGGTTTTAATTATAAAGAGGAGATTATTATTCCTGATTATGCTATTCGGTTTAGGGTTATTGCTAATAGTGATAGTATGAAGGATCAGGAGTTGAAGTTGAGGGTTAAAAGTGTTTTGGAGTCTGATTTAAATAAGTTGATGGTTAAGGCTTTATCTAGTTCTGATGCTAAGCGTTTAATTAGTGAAAATTTAAGTAGTATTAGGAAGAAGGTTAATGATCTTGTTCCTGATAATGATGTTAGTTTTGGTTTGAATTATTTTCCTAGTAAGGTTTATCATGGTGTTAAATATCCTGCTGGTGAGTATGATTCTTTGGTTGTTACTTTGGGTAATGGTTTAGGTAATAATTGGTGGTGTGTGATGTTTCCGCCTTTGTGTTTGATTGATGGTGATGGTGATGATGTTGAGTATCGTTTTTTAATTAAAGATATTTTGGATAAATATTCTTAATTGTTCTATCATATAATTTTTTGGAGATTATTATGGTAGAATTTTTTTCGTCTTTTTTGATTGCTGTTGCTTTAAGTATGGATACTTTTTCTTTGTCACTTGGTTTGGGTACTGGTAATATAAGTAAAAAAGATTGTTTTAAGTTGAGTTTTATTGTTGGTTTTATGCATTATGTTATGCCTAGTTTGGGTCTTGTTGTTGGTTCTTCTTTGGTGTCTTTTTTTGCTCTTAATTCTAATAAGTTGTTGGGTGGTATTTTGCTTTTTTTGGCTATTAATTTGATTATTAATTTTAGAAGTGAAGATGATAGTAAGATTGATTTGTCTTTTTTGGGGATGTTTTTGTTTGCTTTTGGGGTTTCGATTGATGCTTTTTCGACTGGTTTGGGTCTTGATGCTATTTCTAATAGTAAAGTATTTACGATGTTAATTTTTTCTTTTACTAGTTTTTTCTTTACTTTTTTTGGTTTAATGATTGGTAAGTTTGCTAAGGAGTTGGTTGGTAGGAAGGCTAGTGTTGTCGGTTTTATGTTGTTGATAATATTGGGTTTATATCATTTGTTTATTTGATGTATATTTTTTTTTGTTTTTGGTATATTAATTGTGGGTGATAAAGATGAGTGAGAAAGAATTGTTATATGTCCTTGATATGTTGAGTCATTTGGAGTATTTTAAGAGGCATTTGAGTATTAATCTTGAGTGTTTGAATGATAATGAGGAGATATTAAAAAAGATTAGTAAGAAGTGTGATAGTCTTTATAAGAGTTTTTATGATTTGTTAGGGGGTTATTGTAATGGATGATAAGACGATGTTAGAGGGTATTTTATTTGATTTGAAGGTTTTAGGTGATTTGTGTTTGCATGGTTCTATTGAGTCTTGTGGTGATGTTCATAAATGTTTTGTTAATGCTTTAGATGAGGTTTTGGTTTTACAAAATGATTTGTTTAATGTTATGAGTGATGTTGGGATGTATAATGTAACTAATGTTGAGGTTAGTAAGATTAAGAAGGCAATTGGTAAGTTTAATTCTAGTTTAGAGGGTTAGTTGTCTTCTTTTTTTTATTGTATTCTTTTTATCTTTTTGTTATAATACAGTTTGAGGAGTGAAAATGTATGAAAAAATGTAGATTATTGTTGTTATTGGCAGTTATTGGATTTGTTCTTCCTTTGGATGTAGATGCTGCAAGTAAGAAGAATGTATATATATTTAAAGGAGCTACCTGTGCTTTTTGTAAGAAGGCTTTGAGTTTTTTTCAGGAATTAGTTAATGATGGTGATTATGCTGATAAGTTTGATTTAGTTGAGTATGAAGTATGGAATAATGAAGAGAATGCTAGGTTAGGTAAGGATGTTGCTAGTGAGCTTGGTGAGGAGATGGATGGTGTTCCATATATTATAATTGGTGATCAAACTTTTAGTGGTTATACTACTAGTTATGATGATCAAATAAAGTCTGCTATTGATGATTTTTATAATGATGATAGTGCTGTTAGTGTAGTTGAGAGGGTAAGAGGTAATGGCGATTATGATGTTACTCCTGAGTATACTTTGAACAAAAGTGATTCTAATGCTGGTGGTGCTGATGAGGTTATTGCTGTTATAATTATTGTTGTTGCTATTTTAGGTTTTGGCTATGTTGTTTATTTATCTAGAAAAGATTCTACTAGTAAATATTATGAAAAACCCATTAAGAAAGTTGTTTCTGATTCTTCTGATGATGATGGTGTTAAGAAAAGTCCTTCTAAGAAGAATTCATCTAATAAGAAGTCAAGTAGTAAGAAAAAATAGTTGTTTTTAAAGCTGATTGTTTCAGCTTTTTTTTTGTTAAATTGGGTAGAAAATAATTAAAACATTTGATATAATTAGATAGTCTTAGATAAAGAAAGAGGTTGTTATATGTCATTAGCTAGTTTATGGTCTTTAGTTACAAAGGTTTTAGATATATGTGTTGTATGGTTGTTGTTTTATTTTGTTTTAAAGAATATTAAGAATAATGCTAAGATGGTTTTGATTTTAAAGGGTGTTATTTTAGTTATTTTGATTGAAATTGTTAGTAATGTTTTACATTTATATACAATTGGTCTTATTTTGCAATATGTTGTAGAATGGGGACCTTTAGCGATTATTGTTATTTTTCAGCCTGAGATAAGGGGAATGTTAGAGAGTATTGGTCGGACTCAGTTGCTTGGAAGGCATAAGACTCTTTCTGTTAGTGAAAGGGAGAAAATGGTTAATGAGATTATGAAGGCTATTGAGTTTTTGAAGAAGAATAAGATAGGTGCTTTAATTGTTATTGAAAGGGATATATCTTTGCAGGAGTATATTGATCGTGCTACTAAGTTGTATGCTGATATTTCTAGTGAGTTGTTGGGTAATTTGTTTTATCCTAATAGTCCTTTGCATGATGGTGGTGTTATTATTCAAGGTAATAGGATAACTTGTGCTGGAGCGGTATTTAAAACTAGTATGAATCCTAATGTTAGTAAGAAGTTAGGGACGAGGCATCGAGCTAGTTTGGGGGTAGCTGAGGAATCTGATGCTTTATCTTTAGTTGTTTCTGAGGAGACTGGGCGTATTTCGATGGCGTATGATGGTGAGTTAAAGTATAATTTAAGTCTTGATGAATTTAGGAAGATTTTGATGGATGAGTTGAAACCAAAAACGGAGATATTTTATAATTCTGATGTAGAAAGTGAGGATGATATTAATGAATAAAATCCTAGCTGGTTTTGGGAAGTTTTTTAAAAATATATATAAATTTATTGATAAGCATTTAGTTACGCCGTTTAGTCGAGCTATATATTATTTATTAGATAAGCTTAGGAATAATCCTATACATATTGAGAAGTTTTTAAATCATAGTCAGGTTTTGTTGTATTTGTCGTTAATTATGGCTGTTATTACTTTCTTTTTAGTGGATAGTCAGGTTATTACTTTGGTGGAGACTGAGGCTGAGATTTTGGCTAATGAGCCTGTGACTTTGTTATATAATAAAGAAGCTTATGTTGTTGAGGGTGCTGTTGATAATGTTGATATTATTTTAACTGGTCGGAAGAGTGCTTTGTATTTGGCTAAGCAATTGGGTGAGCATGAGGTTGTTTTGGATTTGCATGATTATAAACCTAGTGAGACTCCGATAAAGGTTCCTTTAACTTATAATCAAACTGTTGATAATATTAATTATAAGCTTGATCCTGCTTATGTTAGTGTAATTATTAAGAAGAAGGTTAGTGAGATAAGGTCTATATCTTATGATTTGTTGAATGAGGATAAGTTGAATGAAAAGTTTTCTGTTGAGAGTGTTGTTTTAGATCAGTCTGAGGTTGTTGTTAAGGGTAGTGAGGATGCTTTAGAGAAGATTGCAACGATTAAGGCTATTGTTGATTTAGCTAATCCTAAGTTTACTGATGCTATATCATATGAGATTGATAATTTGCCTTTGGTTGCTTATGATGAAAATGGTCAGGCTTTGGATAATGTTGAGATTGTTCCTGTTACTGTTGGTGCTAATATAACTTTTAGTACGTATAAGGCTACTGTTCCTATTACGGTGTCTACTTCTGGTAATTTGATTGCTGGTAAGGCTATTTCTTCGATTACGATTAATGGGAAGTCTAATTATACTGTTGATATTTATGGTGATAAAGAGGTTATTGAAAATATTAGTAGTGTTCCGATTACTATTGATATTGATAATAAAGGGGAGAATGGTGCTGAGACTTATAAGATGAATATTTCTAAACCTAATGGTGTACGTTATATTAGTGAGAGTGATGCAAGGATTGTTGTTTCGTTTGGTGATGAAAAGCAAAAGACTGTTGATGTTAATCATATAACTTATCGTAATTTAGCACGAGGGTTGAAGGTTAATCTTGATGGTGAGGGTAGTGTACCTGTTCAGATTAAAGGTGTAAGTTCTGTAATTGATCCGTTGACGGCTGAGAATGTTTTGGCTTATATTGATTTAGCTGATTATAAGGAAGGTTCTTATGATGTTGATGTTCAAATTGAATCTCCTGATCCTAAGGTTAATTATTTAGTAACTAGTAAGGTTAAGATTATAATATCTGTTGAGTAGTTTTATTCAACAGTTTTTTTGTTTGTTAAAAAAAAACTACTTTTTGGTAGTTTTTAGTTCGATTAATATGTTGTATATAGATGTTATTATTAGGATTATGCCGATGATTATTAAAATGGCGTTTTTAAAAAATATTGTATATATTCCTAAGATAATTAAGATGATAGATATTATTAAGTTTTGAATGTTTATTTTGGTTTGGATGTAAATGAATAATTTGTTTAAACCAATTATTAATAGCCAGATACCACTGATTATTTGAATGGCGTTTGTAAGGATACTTGCTAGTAAGGTTGTTAATAGGCCAATGGCTGTTAGGGATATACTACTTATTAATAAGATATTATTATCTTTATCTTTGAAGTATTTTGTTAAGGATATTATTCCTAGGCAGGTTATGATGATGCCAATTATTAAGAATATTGTTGTTATTAGTTTATTGGCGTTTAATGTTAAAATTATTCCTAATATTAGCATTAAGATGTTTGAAATTATATTTGTTTCTTTTTCTTTTTCTTTTATTATTGTTACTTTCATTTGTTTTTACCACCTTTTCTTAATCTTATCACTTTATAATAAAATTAACAATACTAAAAAAGTATGATATAATTGTTTTAGGATAAAGGGATTTGGCTAATGAAAAAGGAAATATTGAAATTATTTAAGAAGTATGGTTTTGATTCTTTAAGGGAACCTTTTATATATGAGGATAAAGATAATGTTGGTATTTATTATTCTTTTTTGGATGATGAATATGGTGAGTTATCTCGTGTTTTTGTGCCTCATGATATTGATTCTTTAAAATCTTTTATGAGTAATTATTATGCTTATAAGAATTCACATTGTATGAAAATTAGATTAAAGTCTTATAATGATCCTTATGCTGAACCTATTTTTGAAGAGGATATTGAATTATTAGATGAGGATATGTATGTTAATGATGTTTTATTATATCAAAGTGCTAATTTAATTATTAAAATTATAGAAAAGAAATTGGAGTTGTTTTTTATAATATATGATAATGTTAAGAGGTTAACTGATAAATATTTAAGAATTCAAGAGGAGATATGTAAAAAGAAAAATATTAGTTTTGATGATAAAGATTATTATAGGCCTAATAAAATAAAGATGTTGAAGAGTAAAAAGGATAGTATTATTATTGAATTAAATCAGTCTTTAAATAATTGTGTAACTAAGGATGATTATAAAAGGTTTATTGATTATTTAATAGATTATTTAAGAAATTTAGAGTTAGAGGATAGTTTTATTAATAATAAGTATTTTATGATTAAAATACCTATTATTATTAATGATTTAAAAGAAGAGTTAAAGGTTTTAGATGAATATAATATAGTTAAGTCTAAAAGAAAGAAAAAGGTTGAATTAGAAAATAAATTAAAGGAATTAGAGAAAAATAAGTTTAAGAATAATATTATTTCTTTAGCTAATTTTGTTAAGATTGAAAAAAGTAAGATAAAAGAAAAGTATGAGATTGTTAGTGATTTAGATTATGAAAGTATTGGTAATTATTTAGTTGAGTTTGATAATTTAGAATTTAAAGATAATAAAAAATATAATGGTAAAGATGTATTGAAAGATTGGTTTGAAGAATTATCAAATGATGAGAAAAATGTTTTATATTTGAATGTATTTTTTAGGAAGATTATAGGTGATGAATATTTAGTTAAAGATTATTTTAGATGTATATTAAATCCTATAAATATATTAGCTAAGATTAAGATATTTAAAGATTTAGATTTGAGTTCTTTTAAGGATTTTAAGGTTTCTGTAGATGATGTTATAAATAAATTATTTGATATTAATATGATTGAAATTTCTGATGATTTAGTTGGGTATTTTGAGGATAGTAAAGTTATTAGTGATAAAGTTGTTATTTGTTCGCTTAAGAAGAGTTGTATGCCTAAGAAAGAGTGTAGTAATCCTGTTAAATATATTGTAACTTTAAGAAAAGGTTGTAAAGTATATTATGTACCTTCTAAATTAGTTATTGATCATGTTAATGATGATAAGATTGTTTTAAAGGAAGGTAATTCTTTATTATTAGTTGATTTGAAAAAAAATATTATATATGATGAAAATGATGATATAATAAAGGTGGCTAGAATAAGAATATTAGAAAAGAAGACTACTGATGTTGTTACTGTTAGTAAGATAAAAACGGAAAAAGTAGATTGTTATAAAAGAATTGTTATGGAAAGGAAAGATATATGATGGATGATAAATTAGAAGAAGTTAAAAAATATTTAAATGTATTATCTAATGAAATTGTTGAGAAAGAAATTAATGAGTTAAGATTAAGTAATAGTTATGATAATGTTGATGCTAAGTTTTTAGCGGATAGTATTTTAAAAAAGTATGGTGTTAATTCTGATGTTGTTTTAAAAAAGGAAGTTTTTTTTAAAAGAAAATTTAATGATTTAGGTAAGGCTTTTAATCATATTATAGATATAATGGGTAAAAATGATTTTAAAGCTAATTTAAAGATTATTTTAGATATTATAGTATTGTTATTATTTATAAGTTTATGTAAGATTCCTTTTATTGTTGTTAGAAATTTAGGGGAAGGTTTATTAGGGGTTATAAATTTTTCTTTTGCGTATGATATATGGGCGTTTTTTATTGAATTAGTATATATTGTAATAGCGGTTATGATTTTTATTAATGTATTTCCAAAATGGTTTAAAAATTTAAAACCTAGTAATAATAAAGTTAAAGAAGAAAAGAAGGTTTTAAATGATGTTGTTAATGAACCTCAGAAGATGGGGAATGATTTAGAATCTGTTGTTATTAATGATGATAAAAATAATGAATGAGTAATATCATTCTTTTTTTTGTAAAAATATATTATTTATGTTAAAATAAACATGACATTATATGACATATAGTATTAAAATAAATAAAAAAGATAATACTATAAATATAATAAAAAAGTGTAAAGAACTTTACATCAAAATCAAAATATACTTGACACGTAGGGGGGGGGG
>CANRHC010000021.1 GCA_947630305.1 uncultured Bacilli bacterium | reverse complement strand
TAATAATTGTTTTTCAAAGTGCTATTTTTAGGACTTTTATTTTTTATGGACTTTTTCCTATATTATTTTTCAACCTTAATACCTCCTTGTACCCAAGTAAAGTATTAAATATAATTATAGCATGTATCTTTCCAAAACTAAATTCTACTTTGCCTTTTGCTGGAATTTACTTTTAAATTTAAGTTAAATGTAAAAATTTTGAAGTACCAGTTGAGAAAAATGTCGTTTTGTGATATAAAATATAATAAGAAAATTGTAAAAATGGGGGAGAATATGAATAATAATGATTTAACATTTTTTACAAACGAACCAGAAAGAAATCTTTATGATAGATTTAATAAAATTTTAAATAAAAACACTGAATTTTTTGATGTTTTAGTAGGCTATTTTAGAGTTAGCGGTTTTTACTTATTAGAAGCTGCTCTTGAAAATGTAAAAAAAACAAGAATATTGATAGGAATAAATACAGACCAACAAATAGTTGATTTATATGAAGAATCACAAGGTCAAATAACTCAAATGAATTTATCAAGTATTGAAGCTATAAGCAAATATAAAAATCAACTAGAAAAAGAATTTGAAAAATCTGATGATACAGAAGAAGTTGAAAAAGGAGTAAATAAATTTATTTCTTTACTAAAAGATAGAAAATTGGAAATTAGATTATATACTAAACAACCTATACATGCAAAAATATACATTATGAGAGATTATAAAGATAGTCCAGATTTTGGTAGAGTTATCACAGGTTCTAGTAATTTTTCACAATCTGGTTTGGTTAATAATCTTGAATTTAATGTGGAACTAAAAAATTCAGTGGATGTTCAATTTGCTTTAGAAAAATTTGAAGAATTATGGGAAGAATCTGTTGAAATAAACAAAGATTGTATTGATACAATAGAAAATAAAACTTGGGTTAAATCTGATATTACACCTTACGAAATGTATGTTAAATTTTTGTATGAATATTTTAAAGAAGAAATAAATGATGATTTGATAAACAATATTGATAGCTCTAAATTTTATCCTGATGGATTTGTTCCTTTACAATACCAAAAAGATGCAGTAATACAAGCAAAAAGAATATTAGAAAAACATAATGGAATTTTCATATCTGATGTCGTTGGTCTTGGAAAAACTTATATATGTGCCATGTTAGGACAAGAATTGGATGGTAGATCATTGTTCTTATGCCCACCTGTCCTTGTATATTATTGGGAAAGAGTTTTAAGTGATTTTGGAGTAAGAGGATACAAAGTAGAGTCAGAAGGTAAATTAGGAAAAATTGTTGAAGAAGGTTCAGAACAGTATAAATATGTTTTTATTGATGAATCTCATAGATTTAGAAATGCTGATACTGAACAATATAAATTATTACATGAAATATGCGTAGGAAAAAAAGTAATTCTTATTTCAGCTACACCTCAAAATAACTATAATACTGATATTGCAAACCAATTATATTTGTTTCAATCAAAGAATAAATCTACAATAGTAAATGCTAGAAATCTTGAATTGTTTTTTGATACATTAAGAAAAAAATTAAATGGTTTGGATAAATCAACAGAAGAATACAAACAAATAATAAAAAGTAATTCAGAAGAAATTAGAGATAAAATATTAAGAGAGGTAATGATAAGAAGAACAAGAACAGAAATTCAAAAAAATTATGCCGATGATTTGAAAAAGCAAGGACTAAAATTTCCAAAAGTTTCAGATCCCAAAAAACTTACATATGAATTTAGTGAAAAAGAAGAAAAAGTTTTTGAAACTACTATACAAACTATTACAAAATTAAATTATGCGAGATATAAACCTTTAATTTATGTTAAAGAAGATAAGTTACAAGCTAGCCAAAGGTCTTTATTAGTTGGTCAATCAAATATGGGTGGCTTTATGAAAGGCATACTTGTAAAAAGATTGGAAAGTAGTAAATTTGCTTTTGAAATGACTTTAAATAGGTTTATAGATTCATATAAAGAATTTATAAAAATGTATAAAGAATATGGTGTTGTATGGGTTAGCAAAAAATTAAATGTTACTGAATTATTAGATAATGAAGATTTTGAAAAATTAGAAGTGGCGGCTATAAATGAGGATGCGTATAAATACAGTTCTGAAGATTTAAATGATAGCTTTATTATAGATTTGGAAAAAGATTTATCTTTATTAGAAAATTTAAAAAGTTTGTGGAAAACTATTTCAATTGATGAAAAATTTGAATATTTTGTGAAAAAATTAAAGGAAAATGATAAATTAAAACATAATAAGTTAATAATATTTACCGAATCAAGAGAAACTGCTGAATACATCTCAAAAAATTTGCAAGATAGGCTTAAAGAAAATATATTGTTATTTAGTGGTTCTATGCCAGATAGTATTAGAAATTTAATTAGAGCTAATTTTGATCCAACATATAGAAAAGAAAAACAATCAAATGATTATAGGATTTTAGTTACAACTGATGTACTTGCTGAGGGTATGAATTTACATAGAAGTAATGTTATCATAAATTATGATCTTCCTTGGAATCCTACAAGAATAATGCAAAGGGTAGGAAGAATTAATAGAGTGGGTAGCAAATACGATGAAATTTTTGTATTTAATTTCTTCCCAACAAGCAAATCAAATGAACAAATATCTTTGGATGAAAATATTATTACAAAAATGCAAATGTTTCATGATATATTAGGAGAAGATTCAAAATTTTTAACAGAAGATGAAGAAGTATCTACTCATGAATTATTTAAAAGGATGACAACTATTGTTGAAGATGATGAAGGGGAAACCAATTCAGAATTATCATATTTAAAAACAATAAGAGATATAAGAGATAAGGACAAAGAATTGTTTGAAAAAATAAAAAATTATCCTAAAAAAATTAAAATTGGAAGAAAAAGGGATAATTTAACTGGTTTAATAACATTTTTTAGGAAAGGATATTTAAAAAAATTTTATATTTCAAATGAAGAAGAAACTAAAGAGATTACTTTTGAAGATGCAATAGATTATGTTAGAGCGACAAAATCAGAGACAAGTAAAAAAGTTAAATCAGATTATTATGATTTATTACAAAAAAATAAAAATTGTTTTGAATTAGCTGAAAAAGAAGACATAGATAATGATGTTATTAAAGTTAATAAAAGAGGAAATAGTAATGCAAAAAACGTTATTAAAATTTTAAAAGAGTGTTTGAAATTAGATAGTAAGTTTACTGATTTAGAAATTGAAAAAATTTACAAAATGATTAATTTACTTGAAAATGGAGAATTACCAGATAAAATAATACAAGAAGCTAATAAAGAAATCAAGAAAATAACAGGAATGAGTGAAATTGTAATATTTTTTAAAGAATTCGAAAAAATGATTCCAAAAGTATATTTTGTTCAAGAAACAAAATTTGAAACAAATAATAAGACAACTAAGAAAAATGAAAAAGAAATAATTTTATCAGAATATGTATTTTAATAGGAGGAATAAATATGCCAGTAGCAAGTGATTTAACACAAAAGTATCTTAATATGCTAGAAGAAAAGTTTGATTTAATGAATTTTCAAAACTTTATTCAAGATTTATTAAATCTTGAACAGACAGATATAAAAGATAGTAAAGAATATAATGCTGGAAGTGAACAATATAAGAATTACATAGACAGTGTGAAAGTTTACGCTACATATCAAGATAATAAAAAAAGAAACATAGGAGTTATTATAATAAAATTACAATCAAATAAAAACCCAGCAAATGCAAGAACTTTACAAAGAAATTACATAGCTCATTTATTAGATAAATTTGAACTAGATGCAACACTTGCTGCTATATATAGTGATACAGATGATATTTGGAGATTATCTTTTGTGAAGCAGGAATTAGACTTTGCAGATGGAAAATTTAAAACAAAATTTACTCCGGCTAAAAGATATTCATATTTATTTGGTAAAGATGAACCTAATCATACTGCTAAAGAGCAATTGCTAGAGTTATTAGAAAATAATACTAAAAAATATTCTGTAGAAGAAATTGAGGAAAAGTTTAGTGTTGAAAAAGTTACAAAAGATTTCTTTGAAAGATATAAGGAAAATTATTTATTATTAAAAGAAAGTCTTGAAAATAATAAAGAATTTGTTAGTGAAGCAGAAAGATGTGATTTTTCATCAGAGGAATTTACTAAAAAACTTATGGGACAAATTGTATTTATATATTTTCTTCAGAAGAAAGGTTGGCTTGGAGTAAAATTAGTTCCTCAAAATATTTCTTTAGAAGAATATAAAGAAATTTATGATAAATCAGATATTATACAAAAAAAAGTATTAGATAAATATTATATTACTTTTTCAGAAAGTAAAAAAATAAAAAGTAATTTACTTGAAAAGTTTAAAGAAAATGAACAGGAATTAGAATGCCTTTCTGATATATTTGTTGATACAAAATTCGACAACAAATGGGGTACAGGACAAAAAAGATTTATTAGAACTATTTTTGAAAATTGTAAAAATAGAAATAAAAACTTTTTTGATGATTATTTAGAACCATTTTTCTATAATGGTTTAAATCATAAAAGAAAAAATCAATATTTTAGTGTATTTAACTGTAAAATACCTTTTCTTAATGGAGGTTTGTTTGAACCACTTGATAATTATCATTGGGAGGTTGCATCATTTAATATTAGCAATGATATTTTTTCAAATGATAATGAAACAGGAATATTAGATTTTTTTGATAGATATAACTTTACAATGAATGAAGAAGAACCTTTAGAAAAAGATGTTGCAGTAGATCCTGAAATGCTTGGTAAAATTTTTGAAAATTTGCTTGATATTAAAGATAGAAAATCAAAAGGAGCTTTCTATACTCCTAGAGAAATAGTACATTATATGTGTCAAGAAAGTATTGCTAACTATTTAGTAAACAAAATTGGAGTAGATTACAATGAAATAAAAGATTTTATACAATATGGTGAAATGATTAGAGATACAGATTTGAAGGAAGCAACAAAGGACAATTATCTTGTTGGAAGTACGATATTTAATAATATTCAAAAAATTGATGAAGCATTAGAAAATATAAAAATTGCAGATCCAGCAGTTGGATCTGGTGCTTTTTCACTTGGAATATTAAATGAAATTGTAAAATTAAGGGATATTCTAACTTCTTATATTTTATTATATAATAAATTTGGATTATATGATAAACATTATAATGAAGAAAATATTATAAAATCTAGAAGTATTTATAATATAAAATGGAATACTATAAAAAATAGCATATATGCAGTGGATATTGAAAATAGTGCAGTTGATATTACTAAATTAAGATTATGGTTATCTATTGTAGTAGATCAAGTGGAAGTACCAAAAACAGGTCCTGAGCCATTACCAAATTTAGATTGTAAAATAATGCAGGGAAATAGTTTAATTGATGAATATGATGGTATAAAACTAATAGATGAAAAGTTTATAGATGATTTGAAAGACCGTGAAAATGTTACTTTGAATGATGGTGGTACTTTTAGGACAAGGGTTGGTAAATCTTATAAAAAAATGGATATAGGAGCTAATCAAATTCAATTTGGAGATGGGCAAAAAAAAGCCCAAATAGACAGCTTAATAGATTTAAAAATGGAATTATATGGTACTAATAATCCTGATAGAAAAAAACAATTGCTTCTAGAGATACAAACTGTTAGAAAAGAATTACTAAGACTTAATTTTGCTGGAACAAATAAAGAAATAGAATTGTTTGAAATAGATAAATCACATAATAAACCTTATTTTGCTTGGATGCTTGAATTTATTGAAGTCTTCATAGAAAATGATGGATTTGATATTGTTATTGGTAATCCTCCTTATGTATCTGCTGTTTCTAATACATCAACTGATGAAGAAAAACTTCAAAGAGAAATAATTAGAAAAATTTTTTCTGAACTATCTGGTGCTTTTGATTTATATGTAGCTTTTCTTTTGCAATCTTTGAAATTAAGTAATAATTTAGGAGTTTATTCATTTATAATACCAAATAAATTGTTAGTTTCTGATTATGCAAAAAAAAGTATATTAAAATTAAAAAAACACGGATTATATAAAATTTTAAGTTTATCTCATATAAATGTTTTTGATAGTGCAAGTGTTTATCCTATAATAGTTGTAGGAAATAAGAGTAGAAATGATTACAAGGAATATTTAGTTGAAAATCTTGAGCAATTAAGAAGTGAAAAATTTGATGAAAGAAAACAATTAAAATATGAAAGAACTTTTAAAGATGAAAATATAAAAATTTCTTCTGGTGCTACTGGTTTTCAAGCTAAAAGTTTAATAAATAATATTACTACTATTCCTAATAATGAAAACATTCCTTTCATAGTAAGTGGTTCAGTTGATAAATATAAAATAAATTTTGAAAATGTAAGATATATGGGGTCAACTTATGAAAAAGCATTTATAACTAAAGATGATACTATTGCTGATAGTAAATGGAATTTTTGGATTAAACCAAAAATAATTATTGCAGGTATGACAAAAGTTGTTGAAGCTGTTTATTCAATCGAACCAATTGGAATGGGTGTAGGAATTTATGGAATATATGATTTTGCAGGATATGATCCATATTTTTTAGTAGCTATCCTTAATAGCAAATATATATCATATTTTTTAAATATTCAATTTGAAGAAAAACATTTAGCAGGTGGCTATCTTGCAATAAATAAATCAACAATCGAACAATTACCATTTCCTAATGTTGAAAAAAATAATGAATTAGAGATTTCGATACTTTCAAAAAAATTGTCTGATTATGGTCTTAATATAGAAGAAAAAGAATTATTAAGGAAACAAATAGATAATAAAGTATATTCTATTTATAATTTGTCAAAAGAAGAAATTGAAGAAGTTGAAAAGTTTTATACTGATAAATCATTGAACAATTGTGGATGGGGATAAGGATAATTATAATAACTTTTAAAAGCTATAAAGGTAATTTTAGTGCAATAGCTGAATACAATAAAAATTCTATAAAAGTACTTAAAGAAAGTATAATAAGTAATAAAAAATATAACTGTAAAATATCTTCAAAAATAGAAGAAATGCAAAATAACAATAAAATTGTATGTAAAAAAAAACAATAGTTTTTTTTAGTAGCTTATCATTAACAGCTCAATTTGTTAGTGGTTATAAAGCGAATGGATTAGGAGTATGGAAAATAAAAGAAGGAAAAAATAAAATTATAAAGGAGTAAAAATGAACGAAATAAAATTCGAAATAGTAGAAGAAATTGGAGTTTTATCTGAAAATGAAAAAGGCTGGAAAAAAGAATTAAATTTAGTTAGTTGGAATGATAGTGAGCCTAAATATGATATTAGAACTTGGTCTCCAGAACACGAGAAAATGGGAAAAGGGATTACATTAACTAAAGATGAAATTTTAAAGCTTAAAGAAATGTCCTAAACAACAAATAAAAAGTAAATATTGATTTTTGGTTTATATAAAATTTAAATATATATTTATGGAATTTGTTAAAAAATATTTTATATGATATAAAATATGATAGAGTAAATGTTATTAAGTAATAAATATAACAAGTGAGGAAATTATGGACATAGAACTAGAACAAAAAGAAGTAATAGAAGGAAATTTATCAGAGAAGATTATTGTAAATGCACCACCAGGCTCAGGAAAAACAGAAACAATAATTCAGAAATTAATATATATTTATAATAATAATTTAGCTAAATTAGATGATGTATTAGTTATATGTTTTACACGAGCAGCAGTTAAAGAGATAAGTGATAGAGTAGGAAAAGTAATAGGAATAAGAAATAGAGTTAATGTAAGAACTATTGATTCCTTTTGTTCAATGATTATTAGAAATATAGAAGATAATTATAAAGAACAATTTTCAAAAATGAATTATGATGATAGAGTAGAGTTGGTATTAAAATTATTAGAAAGTAATTCTACTCTAATAGATGATATAAAAAGGCTAAAACATATAATTGTAGATGAGTTTCAAGATATAGTTGAAATTAGAGCTAAGTTAATTTTGAAAATTTTAGAAATACATCAAAATGGTTTTTCTATTTTAGGAGACGAGTGTCAAGCAATATTTAATTATCAAGCTGAAGAATTAACAGCTGATAGATTTATAGAAAATATTATTAAAGATCACCCAGATTGTAGAATAGTTGAGTATTGTGTTCAACATAGAGAAAATAGTGAAAAACAAAGGGATAAAAATAATGAATATAGAAAAATTATTAAGGCACATAAAAATAATCCTCAAAAATTAAACGAATATATTCAACATGAAATACTTACAAAAATTAAGAAAAAGAAAATTGAATATAAACCAGAGAAAAAAATTGCAATATTAGCTAGACAAAATGGTCAAGTATATGAAATTGCTAATAAATTAGATAACAATATTCCATATAAAATTCAAAACTATAGTAGTAGCATAGTATTTCCGAAATGGATAGGATACCTATTAGGTGATGTTGAACAAAATTATTTAGCAAAAGAACAATTTGAAACTTTGATTAAGCAAAAACTAAATGTAGATAAATTAGATAAATATTGGAACTACTGTAAAGAAATAGAAAATGATATTTATAATGAAGATGAAATAAATTTGTCAAAACTAAAAGAAAATATGATAATAGATAAAGGGCAATATCCTAATGATTTTAATGAGAATGATAATGGAAAAATTATTATTTCAACAATTCATAAAGCTAAGGGTAGAGAGTATGATGAAGTTTATTTACACTTTAGAAATAGTGATTTTGTAAATAACACTAATGTAGTTGATTTAACATTAGATAATGCAAGAACATTATATGTAGCTTTAACAAGAGCTAAAGAAAATTATTATAAATATGAATACGAGATAAAATGGACTATTTTTAGATCTTTTAAAGATGGAATAAATGATAGATATTATGGATTTGTATATGGAAAAAATAAATATTATAATAGTAAAACTAAAAAAATCGAAAATAGAAAAATTAGAATGATTAGAAAAATAGAAATTGGTCTAGAAGGTGATATTGATTATAATAGTTTTATAGATCCGGAAATAGTTAGTGACGTGAAAGAAAATCAAGAATATATATATAATAAAATAAAAATAGGCGATATTGTTGACTTAAAGAACTATGAAGGTAAATTTTATATTTATCATAAAGGGAAAAGAATAGGTTGTATGAATATAGAGAATGTTTTTAAAAACGCTAGTTATGATTTATTTAAAAAATATTATACCAAAAAAGAACTAAAAGCATATAGAAATATTAGAGTAAAAAGCATAATTACAGTAGCTAAATTTCCAGATTATATAGACGATAAATATGATTTACCATATAGAAATACTGGTTTATGGAATGCAATAGAATTAGAAGGATTTGGAAAATTAGATTTTATAGGAGATGCTGAATAATATGGATTATAAAAAATATGATGAAGCAAGATTACAAATTGTGGACATACTTAGAAAGGACTTGATAGGTCCAGTAGAAGAGAATGAAATTATTGAAGGAAATAGACCTGATGAAACTTATTGCTTAGGAATATTATATCCTCAAGGACAAATACAAGAGGAAAATGATGAAAAAGCTTTTGTATTGGAAATAAAACAAGATGATAATAAAGAAAAAGGTAATGAAGATACTGAGACTCAAAATGAAAGTGTAAGAATTGAAAATATGGAAAAACAATCTAGTATGGGAGTATCTTTTAATGTCGATAAAGAAACTAAAGAAATAGAAGGAACTATAAAGTATGCTTATTATGAAAAATTAAAAACTGAGGGAAAATATAAAGAAAAATGGCAAAGAATTCCTAAAGAAGTTCCATTTAAATTTGGCATAGAAACTAAATCTATATTTATTCAAGATGGTCTACAAATAAGAATAAACATGCGAAAAAAATTTAAAGATGGAATAAGAACAGTTACAGTAACAATTTTAAATTCAAATATAGAAAAAGATAGAAAAAAGCTTACTAGGATATGTCAACAATCTTTCTTTCAAATTGGTTTAAATTTACAAATTTCTGGTCAAGGGAATTTTGTTGAAAAAAAGATAGAGACAAATTATGTGAATGATGATGAAATGACAAGTTTAAACTTATTATATCGTAATAACAAAAATATTGCAATTGGACATGGATGTTCTCCTATGTGGAATACAGAAGAAAAAAATATCAAAAATATATGGATTGAACAATTACCAATGTATATTTCAAAGCAAATGATTCCATTTGAAGATAAAAATAATTATAGAAAAATGAGTTATTTACATACATTTGGAAGTGAAGATGTATGTAAGGAATTAAAAAAATTTGTTAATAAATATGAAAATTGGTTAAAAGAACAAAGAAATGATACATCATTAACAGGTGCAGAAACAGAAATATTAGAAAAAAATATAAGAAAAGCTGAAATAATATGCGAAAGAATGCTTGAGACAATCAACTTATTATCTAAGGATGATGATGCTTTTAAAGCTTTTCAATTTATGAATTTGGCAATGATGAATCAGATGCAGAAAAAGGGAATTGAAGAATGTAATTGGTATCCTTTTCAGATTGCTTTTATATTGCTTTCAATAGATGGAATAATTGATAAAAGTAATGTTAATCGTGAAATTGTAGATTTATTATGGTTTCCAACAGGTGGAGGAAAGACAGAGGCATATTTGGGAGTAATTGCTTTTACAATATTTTTAAGAAGAATAAAAGAAGTAAGAAATGGCAGAAGTGGAGCTGGAGTTACAGCCATTATGAGATATACTTTAAGATTATTAACACTTCAACAATTTCAAAGAGCTGCAACAATGATATGTTCTTGTGAATTAATAAGAAGAAAAAATGTAGAATTATTAGGAAATGAAGAAATATCAATAGGATTATGGGTCGGCGAATTAACCGAAAATAGATTAGAAGATTATAAATTAGATATAAATAAATTAAAAAATTCTGAAGGAAAGGATATTTATGGAAAAAATCCTTTTTTAATAAAAGAGTGCCCTTGGTGCAAAAGTGGAATAAAGCCTAGTCAATATATTACTGAGAATCCTACTAGAGTAGAAATTAAATGTAGTAATTGTGAATTTGAAGGTACACTACCATTATATATAGTTGATGATGAAGTTTATAAATATAAACCAACGTTATTAATAAGTACCATAGACAAATATGCAAGGATACCATGGGAAGAAAAAGTTAGAGAAATGTTTAGCTTAGATAATCCTAATATATTACCTCCGGAACTAATTATTCAAGATGAATTACATTTAATATCAGGACCATTAGGTACAATAGATGGGTTATACGAAATAATCTTAGATGAGTTCTTTAAGGAAAAACAACTAAAACCTAAAATAATAGCTTCAACTGCTACAATAAGAAATTCAGCTGAACAAGTAAAAGCTTTATATGACAGAGAAAGTTGTATTTTTCCAGCACAAATTAAAGATATAACCAATTCATTTTTTGCAATAGAGGGAGCAGAAAAAAAAGCAACAAGAATGTATTTGGGTGCAATTTCTAACAATGTAACACAAACTACATTGTTAATTCGTATATATGCAGATTTATTTTATGCAATTAAATATTTAGAACAACTTGGAAAATATGATGAAGAAATAATAGATAGTTTTTGGACTTTGATAGGTTATTTTAATAGTATTAGAGAATTAGGAGGAGCAGTTATTCAAATTAGGAATGACGTTCAAGGCAGATATATATATTTGGTAAATAATAAATTTAGAAATTTGTTAGATGATGAAAAAAGTAGAATGATGTATAATTTTCAACATTACGAAGAATTGACAAGTAGAAATGCAGATAATTCTAAGATTGGAGAAATCTTAAAAGGATTAGATATAAAATATACAGATAAAGAACATAAAGCATATAATTATGTATTAGCAACTAATATGATTTCTGTAGGAATTGATATTGATAGATTAAATTTAATGATTATAAATGGACAACCTAAATTAAATGCTGAATATATACAAGCAAGTAGTAGAGTTGGAAGAAAAACTCCATCAATAGTAATAACAATGTATAATTCAACTAAATCAAGAGATATATCACATTATGAACAATTTATTAGATATCACTCAAATATATATAAATATATAGAAGCAACAAGTGTTACTCCATTTGCAAGTATGGCTAGAGAAAAGGCATTACATAGTGTAATAATAAGTTTAGCTAGGCATTTAATTAATGATATGAATTCTAATATTGGAGCGAGTAAAATAAATGAAAATATTGATAAAATATTAGAATTTAAAAATATTATTTTAAAAAGATGTAATAATATTGCACCTGACGAAAAGACTCAAGTAGAAAATGATATTAATAATATTATAGATAAATGGAAAGGGATTGCAAATAATTTAAGCTATACAAAAAATGAGAAAAAAAATATGAATAAAGAATTATTAGTATATACTGACGAAGTTGTTACATCAACAAATGGATTTAAAACATTAAATTCAATGAGAAATGTTGATGTTGAATCAAATGTATATGTAAAGGATGGAGAATAAATGGTAGCAGAAAATATTAGAGGAAGCTTAAGAAGAAATCAGATAATAATGGGAATGGGACCAGGTTCTATTGTTGATTTGAAAAAAGGTTCTGTTGTTATTTCTGGAATTTCAAAATGGAATCTAAAAAGTAAAAATGGTGAGTCAATATGTGAGATGATAAATAGCTACAAACTTGAGAAAATATTAAACGTGAAATATTTTTTATCACCACCATATCAAAAAACTATTCGCACTGAAGAAGGAGCTGAAATTAAACAGAAAGACATTTTAGCTTATCAATTCCCAAGGTGGGGATATTGCCCATTTTGCAAAAAATTAGGTCAGATTGAAGATTTTAACCTAAATAGAAATGGAAAATTAAAATGTACTTGTGATAAACAAGGCATAATCATTCCATCAAGATTTATTGTTGCATGCGAAAATGGTCATATTGAAGATTTTCCATATAGAGAGTGGGTGCATAGAGGGGCTACAGATTGCAAAAAAACTTTAACTATATGTGAAACAGGTACATCTGCCGGTTTAGAGTCAATTCTTATAAAATGTGAATGTGGAGCAGTAAGAAATTTGGAAGGAATATTTAGCCCTGAGCAGTTTGATCATAATTGTTCAGGAAATAAAGCTTGGCTAGGGATAGGAGCAAAAGATCAATGTAACTGTAAAATGAAAGTCTTGCAGCGTTCTTCATCAGCTGTATATTATCCAGTAACAGCTAGTTCGATAGAAGTGCCACAATGGAACCAAGATATAGTAAATGAAATAGAGAAAATGAAAGATTACTTAAATGATAGTAATAAGGAATTAATTTCAGATATGATAGCTAAAAATCTTAACACATCAAAAGAAAATGTTTTAGATGAAATTAATAAAAATATTGGCTGGAATGGTTCACTTGAAGATGAATATAGAGCATTAAGAGAAGAATATAATAGAGAAAATTTTTGCTCACAAATAGAAGCTGTACCTGAATTTATAAAAAAGTATGTTAATAAAATTGTTTTGATAAAGAAAATGACTGAAACTATAGCTCAATTAGGATTTAAAAGAATAGATCCAAATTATGATATAAACGATGAAAACAGCTATGTAAGTTTTAAAAAAGAGGGGTGTGAATGGCTTCCTGCTATTCAAAATAAAGGAGAAGGTATATTTATAGAACTTAATGAATCAGAATTACAAAAATGGGAAAATTTAGAGAAAGTTCAAAATAGATATTATCCAATTGTTAATAGAAGTGAAGAAGGAGTTTTTAAAGGGTTAAGGAAACCTATTACACCTAGAACAATTTTATTACACACTCTTGCACATTCATTAATAAAAGAATTAACATTTGAATGTGGATATTCTGCATCTTCAATAAAAGAAAGAATCTATTCAACTTTTGAAGAGGGTAGTACTATAAATATGTCTGGAATTTTATTATATACTACATCAAGTGATTCTGATGGAAGCCTTGGAGGTTTAGTATCTCAGGGAAAAAATCAAAAATTTGAAATGATATTTAGAAGAATGTTGGATAATTTAGCTTGGTGCTCAACAGATCCTCTTTGTATAGAATCAAACTTACATGGATATAAGGATTCAAATTATGCTGCATGTCATGCTTGTACTCTTTTACCAGAAACAAGTTGTGAATTAAGAAATATATTACTAGATAGAGCAAGTATAAGAGGAACATTAGATAATGTAGGGATAGGATTTTTAAAAGAATTTTATGAAAATGAGGAAATAAACTAATGGCTAAAATGATACCAAAAATAATTAGTGAATCAGCAAGTATGGCAGAAAGGAAAGTATTTTATGAATTAGAAAAATTAAATGATGATTATACAATATTTCACTCTGTAAATTTGCCAAAACATTTGTATAAAGTTGAAGGAGAAATTGACTTTGTTATAATCTGTAAATTAGGAATACTATGCTTAGAAGTAAAGGGAGGCAATGTTGAAAGAAAAAATGGTATTTGGAAATTTACAGATAGAATTGGAAATGTAAATGAAAAATCGGAAGGACCTTATGAACAAGTTGAAGGCAATATGTATACTTTAATGAAATATTTAAAAGAAAAATTTGGAGAGCAAAGTAATATTACATCAACTCAATTTGCTAATGCTGTGTTTTTTACTGATATAGATGAATTTTTTTTAGATGATATTAGTTTTATAAAAGAAATTACTATTGACAAAAATAGATTAGAAAATAATAAAATTGAAAAAATTATACAAGATATATATAGTTATTATGCTAAAAGAAACTATGATACATATCATTTTTATAGAAGAGGTTTATCTGAAAAAGACTTACAAATTTTGTCAAGATTCTTGTCTGAAGATTTTGGATATTCATATTCTTTAAGCCAAGAATTAAAAGATATTGAAAAACAAATAATAAAGTTTACTGAAAAACAACAAGAAGCTTTTCAAGAAATGGAAGATAACGATAGAATCATAATAAAAGGAAGCGGTGGAACAGGAAAAACATTAATACTATATGAGCAAGCTATTAGAAAAGCTATAGAAAGTAAAAAAGTAATATTTATTTGCTTTAATAAGCTTTTATCTAAATTTTTAAACAAAAAATTGGATAAGGAGATTGAGGAAATTAAGAACAATATTAAAATATACCAAATACATTCGTATATGATTTCACAATTGAAAAAACAAAATATAGATATAGAAATCAGCAATAGTGATAATTTCTTTAAGATAGAGTTACCAGAAAAGTTTTTAAATTATTCTGAACTTGAACAGAATGATGTGTTAATTATTGATGAAGCTCAGGATTTATTAAATTATAATTATATTGATGTTTTAGATAAAATTATAAAAAATGGTCTAAAAGATGGAAATTGGTATATGGCTTTAGATCCAAATCAGAATTTATATAATAATGAATTTAATGAAGTATTTGAATATATTAAAACAGAGATTAGACCAACGATAAAAAAACTAAATGACAATTGCCGAAATACTAAGCAAATTTGTTATCAAAATGAAATATTTACGCAAATAGAGCAATCAAAAAATGAAATTATAAATGGACAAGAAGTAAAGTATATACAATATTCAGATAATGATGACCAACAGAAAAAAATAATAAATATTGTAAAAAAATTAAAAAAAGAAAATATTAATTTTAGGGATATTGTAATAATTTCAAAACATATATTTAATAAAAGTGTATTTAGAGGTGAAAATTTCTTGAATAATATTTGCAAAATCAAATTTGCAGAAGAATTTTTAGATGAAGATAAGGATGAAATAACTTTTTCAACAATTCAAGGGTTTAAAGGATTAGAATCGCCAGTGGTTATTTTATGCGATGTTGATGACTTAGAAAATAATCAATTATTAAATTATGTTGCTATTTCAAGAACAAAAGAACTACTATATGTTCTTTTAAAAGAAAATGCATTTAAAGAATATACTAAAAATATTATTAAAACATATGAAAAAATAGGGGGATAAGTATGGTAACAATAGACTTATTTTCAGGAGCAGGTGGACTTACAGAAGGTTTTTTGAGTGAAGGATATAAATTTGTAGCCCATATAGAAAAAGAGTATTGGGCATGCGAAACATTAAAAACAAGGATTATGTATTATTATTTAAAAGAAAAAAATGACATTGATATGTATAATCAATATTTACTATTAGTAGACGATTTTAATGATATATTAAGAGCAAGAAAGGTTGTATTTGAAAAGTATCCAGAATTAGAAAAGATATTAAATACCACTGTACTAAATAAAAAATTTGGAGATACAAAAAAAGATAAAGATGCATCAGATATAAAAGAAATATTTAAGTTGATTGATTCGTCAATGAATTATATGGGTGTTAATAAAATTGATTTAATAATTGGTGGTCCACCTTGCCAAGCATATTCAATTATTGGAAGAAGTAGGATGAAAGAAAAAGTAAATTCCGATGAGAGAAATTATTTATTCTATTATTACAGAGATATAGTGAAAAAATATAAACCTAATATGTTTATATTTGAGAATGTACCGGGAATTTTTACTGCTAAAAAAGGAAAAATATTTGATGAAATATCAGAAGAATTTGATAAAATTGGGTATAATTTAAAAGTTGGAAATAATTCAAAAAGAGATGAAAATATACAGGAAGCTATAAATTATGGAGTTTATCAAACACGAAAAAGAGTAATCCTATTTGGGGTAAAGAAAAAATTGGATTATGACTATCCAGATTTTATTAAATATGCAATGAATTTTGATGAAAAGATGTGTACCCAAAATGCAATTTCTGATTTAAATTCACTAAATCCAGGAGAAGGATATGATAGAAAACTAGTAAAATATAAAAAAAATCCAAAATCAAATTATGAAAAATATTTAAGAGAAGATAGTATAGGAATTGTTAACCATAAAGCTAGAAAAATAAATAAACAAGATAGTGAAATATACAAAATAGCGATACAAAAATCAAGTCACAATAAACAACTATATTATAATGATTTACCAGACAACTTAAAGACACATAAAAATAAAGAAAATTTTTCAGATAGATTTAAGGTGCATGGAAATGATGAAATACCACATACGATTGTTGCACATATAAGTAAAGATGGTCACTATAATATACATCCAGATATTAAACAATGTCGTTCATTAACAGTAAGAGAAGCAGCTAGGATACAAAGCTTTCCGGATAATTTTGTTTTTGAAGGACCTAGAACAGCTCAATATATTCAAGTGGGAAATGCTGTTCCACCTTTATTATCTAAAGCAATTGCAAAAGCATTAAAAGAATATATCAATTAAAGTTATTGGAAGTCCAATATTAATGATTAATAACTTTAGATAAATATGTTTTGGAAAAATTTTAATAATATAAAAATAAAAACTTTCTTTTTTGGAAATAATATGATATGATGATAGTATACCAAAAAGGAGAGTTTTTATTATGTTAGGAGAAAAAATAAAACTATATAGAGAAAGTAAAAATATGACTCAAAACGAAATTGCAGAGATTTTAGGTGTAAAAGCTGCCACGGTATCTAAATATGAAGCTGGAACACTGGAACCCAATATTGAATCAATAAAAAAATTGTCAGAAACCTTTGGAATAACTATAGATGAATTATTAAAAGATGAAGGTGATTTTGATATTTCAAAGATAAATATACTAGAAATATTAAGAGAACAAAAAGATATGAAATTGAAAGGTAATCTATATCATAATACTCAAATTATTTTTGCATATAATACGAACCATATAGAAGGTAGTAAATTGACAGAAGACCAAACAAGATATATTTTTGAAACAAATTCAATTTTGTTTGAGGGTGAAACAGTAGCTAGTGTAGATGATATATTAGAAACAG
>CANRHC010000020.1 GCA_947630305.1 uncultured Bacilli bacterium | reverse complement strand
TATATCTATTATACCAAAATAAAAGACTACTGTCTTTCTTTACAGTAATCTTTGTCTACTTTTTCAGCAGTCTCTTTTAATAGCCTTTTTTCTTATAGTAATCTTTTAATTCTTTAAAACGATTAAAATGAACAATCTCTCTTTGTCTTAAAAATAATAATACTCCTAAAACATCTTCATCATTAGTTAAATCAATTAAATTTTCATATACTGCTCTTGCTTTTTGTTCAGCAGCCATATCTTCATAAAGATCAGCAATTACATCACCTGTCACAGCAAAATAAGTTACAGTAAATGGAACACCTTGGGCATCAGTAGGATATATTCCTTTTCCATGTTCAGCATATATTCCATCAAGTCCAGCCATCTTTAATTCTTCTAAACTTGCATCTTTTATTAATTGTTTAACCATTGTACAAATCATTTCACAATGTCCTAATTCTTCTGTAGCAATATCATTTAATAGAGCTTTTCCTTTTTCATCAGGCATTGAAAATTTTTGGGAAAAATAACGAAGACTTGCCGCTAATTCACCATTAGAACCACCAAATTGAGTTATTAAAGACTTAGCTAATCTTAAATCTTTCTTTTTAATATTTATTGGATAGTTCAAATGCTTAACATATTTAAACATACATACTACCCCCTTTATCATCCCATGGCCAAGGATTTTTTACCCAATCAAAAATCTTACCATCACTTTCCTCTACAACAATTGGACCATATTTTTTAACATAACTTAATTCTAATTCATTTAATTCTTTAGCATACTTTTTAAATTGTTCAAAATTTGACATATCCTCAGGATGTAAATCTAAATATAAATTTAAATCATTGATTGCAAAAGATAAAGCCATTAATTTTAAAAGCATACTTTCTTGTTCATTTTGAGCTTTTAACTTAAAGTAAGTATATTGTTTATAAGGTACGAAAGTTCCTTTTTCCAAATTTCCTCTCATAAATCCTTCAGATGCATCTAAAAATTTATCATCTTTATTATTAAAATCATTACCAGGAATTTTAAATAAACTTACTTCATAATTAAAATCTGTATTATCATATAACATATTTACCCTCCTTAATTTTAAGTTATGTTATATGTCTATATTTTGTTAGGGCAAAAAACCTAAAAAGACTCTTTCTTTATGAAAAAAAATATGTTACAATTTAGTCATAGTAAAGGATGGGAAAAATATGAATAATAATAAAAAAAGAAGTAATTCTTCTTCAAAAAGTAAAAATAATACCAATAAGAAAAAAACAACAACTGTTAAAACAACAAATAATAAGGAAGTAAAAAAAGTAAAAGAAGAAGTTAAAGTTGAAAATAAAACAGAAAATAATTTAGATTATAAATCATTTATAATTATCATATTAGCTTTATTAATAGGTATAATAGGAATAGCTAAAATTAGTGGATTATTTAAAAATAAAGATTTTTCTCAAAGTTATCTATTAAAAAATAAAATTGTAACTAATAAAGAAATAGTTGAAGATAATATGAATAGCATTCTATTAAATAAAGATGTTTTCGTATTAGTTACTTCTTTAAATAATGAAGATGAATATAATTTGGAAAAAGATTTAAAGAAAGTTATTAATCAAAATAATTTAAAAGATAATTTTTATGTTTATATTTATAATAATAATAAAACAAATTTAAATAATATTTTTAAAGTATCTGGAGAGATAAAAGTTCCAACTATTTTATATTATAAAAATGGTAATTTTGTAGATATGGTTAAAAGAGATGATCAAAATATGATTGAAGCAGCCGATTTTGCTAAATTACTTGATATATATGAATTATCTAAAGAAGAATAATACTTCTTCTTTTTTAAAGGAGTTAAAAAATGTTAAATATTGTATTATATGAACCAGAAATACCTACAAATACAGGTAACATCATGCGTACTTGTGTAGCAACTTCTACTACTCTACACTTAATTGAACCTTTAGGTTTTAAATTAGATGATAAAAGTATCAAAAGAAGTGGTGTTAATTATATTAATAATTGTAAATATTTTGTTTATAAAAATTGGGAAGATTTTTTAAGTAAAAATGAAGGTAAATTTTATTTTTATACTAGATATGGTCATAAACCTCATTCTGATTTTGATTATAGTAATTCTTCGGAAAACATTTATTTAATTTTTGGTAAGGAAAGCACTGGTATCCCAAGATGGATTTTAAAACCTAATATTGATTCTTGTGCTAGAATTCCTATGAGCAATCAAGTAAGAGCTTTAAACCTTTCTAACTGTGTAGCTATAGTTTTATATGAAGCATTAAGACAACAAAATTACCTTGATTTATTAAAAGATGAACCCCATAAAAGTAAAAATTTTATTGAAGAATATGAAGGTGATATATAAATGCATTGTAAAAAATGTGGAAAAGCAATTGGTACTGATCGAGGTATCTGCCCTTTTTGTGGAGCTATGCTTAGTCCTAGTCAATATAATGAATATAAAGAAATGAAAAAAAATGAAATTTATAAACCAGAATTATTAACAGAAAAATATGGTGAAAAACCAATTATTTATGAAAAAAGAAATGATAATAATAGTAAATTTTATATCATTATTATCATTTTAGGATTATTAGTTTTAGGAGTAATTATTGCTCTTATAATATTAAATATTTAAAAGAGATGTTTTAGAAATTAAATCACCTTTTTTTATACTCCTAATTTTATATTTTTCTTTTTTAAAATAATTTTTCTTATAAAATCAACAGGTATTACCGTTAAACTTAACAAAATTACTAAAATCAATTCAAAAGGTGTTAAACCATAAGTTCTAAATATACTTCCACCTTTATAAATAAGAAAAATTTGAACAGTTACTATAAAAACAATTGTTAAAATAAATACTATATTTTTTCTAAGATTTGCGAAGAGATTTAAACGATAAGTTCTAGCATCAAATGAATTACAAATACCAATAAAAATAAATAAAGCAAAATAAGCAGTCATTAAATATTTATCTTCAATATCAAATCTAATTAAAGATTTAATCCAAGATGATTTTAAGAAAAAAATACATAATAAAGCTGAATATAAACTATTCCAAATAATTTGGGAATACATATATTTATTTATTATTGGTTCATTCTTCTTTTTAGGTGGTTCTTCCATCGTTTCTTCTAAAGCTGGTTCAAAAGAAAAAGCAAGACCAGCAAAAGTATCCATAATCATATTAATCCATAACATTTGAATAATCGTAATAGGTGTATTAACGCCTATAAATGGACCAATTATTGACAAAAATAATGCACAGAAATTGCAAGTTAATTGATAAATAATAAATTTTCTAATACTTTTAAAAATAGTTCTACCATATAAAATAGCTTTACTAATAGACAAAATATTATCATCTAAAATAACAATATCAGCAGAAGCTTTAGCAACCTCTGTTCCACTGCCCATAGCAAAACCAACATTGGCTTTTTTTAAAGCTGGAGCATCATTTACTCCATCACCAGTCATTCCAACTACTAATTCTTTACTTTCAGCAATTTTTACTAATTTACTTTTATCTTTTGGCAATGCTCTTGCAATAACTTTAATATTGGGAAGCATATTTTCTAATTCAAATTCATCATAAACATTAAGTTCATCACTTGTTAAAACTAAATCATTTGGTGAAGAAATTATTCCAACTTCTTTAGCAATAGATGTTGCTGTTTCTTTAGCATCACCAGTTATCATAACAACCTGAATACCTGCTTTTTTAATCAATTCTACTCCTTGTCTTGCTTCTTTTCTTAAGTCATCCTTAATAGTTATAAAACCTATAAAAATTAAATCATTAATATCATTATTTTTACTATAAGCTAAAGAGATAATACGACACCCTTTATTAGTTAAATTTTTAATTTGATTAGTAATTAACTTTTTATTTATAAATATTTTTTCTTCACCATTTTTCATTAACATTTTACTACATTTTGGTAATATTTTTTCACTAGCCCCTTTTATATATAATATATCTTGATTATTTTCTTTAACAATTGCGGTTGAATATTTTAAATCACTATTAAAAGAAGTTTTATCAATTAATTTAGAATTAGTTTTCAAATCATTTTTTAAAAAAGCTAAGAGACATCGATCAGTAGCATTTCCCCCAATTATTTTATTATCTGAAAAAAAACTACTATTATTAAAATATAAATTATTATTTAAGTGTATTGATAATGATGGATATTTAAAAACATCTTTAGTATTTTTAAAAGAAGTAAGTTCACCACAAGTAAAATTAATTACTTCTAATTTTCCTTTAGTTAAAGTACCAGTTTTATCAGTAAATAAAATATTTAGAGAACCAGTTGTTTCAATACCAACTAACTTTCTAACTAAAACATTATTTTTAAGCATTTTTTTCATATTACTAGATAAAACTAAAGTAATCATCATAGGTAAACCTTCTGGTACAGCAACGACAATTATTGTTACAGATAAAGTTAAAGAATAGATTAAATAATCAGCCATTTGATGAAAATCAGTAATAGTATTAATTATAGCTTGAAGTTGAAAATGATTATTAATAACAATAACTGAAAATAAATAAGAAAATGTGACTAAAAATGCACCTATATAACCTATTTTACTAATTGTTTTTGCTAAATCATGAAGTCTTAATTTTAAAGGACTTACTGGAACTGTATCTTGAACTTCTTTAGCAAGTGAGCCATATATTGTTTCATCACCAACTAAAGATACTTTCATCTGGGCATTACCTTCATAAACTACAGAACCTCTTAATACTTTATCATTAATATGCTTTTTTACCTCTTTTGATTCACCATTTAAACGTGATTCATCAATAGATAAATCTCCAGAAATTAAAAAACCATCCGCGGGAATAGCATCACCAGAAGCAAGAATAACAATATCTCCAACTACTACTTCTTCTAATAATATTTCTGAAATTTTATTATCTCTTATAACTTTAACATAAGTTTTATCACTTTCTTCTTGTAATCTTTTAAAAGCTTCTTCACTTCCATATTCACTTAAAGTTGAAATGAAAGATGACAAAAAAATTGCTATTAATATTCCTAAAGTTTCAAACCAATTAAAATCTTGAAATAAAAATACAATTTTAATAGCTAAAGCAATTAACAATATTTTAATAATTGGATCTCCTAATGATTCAATAAGCAAACTTAGAAAACCTTTAGATTTAATTTCAGTTAAAACATTGCTCCCATTTTCTTTACGACTTTTTAAAACTTCCTTTTCAGTTAATCCCGTCCATTTCATCTTCCAAAAAGTCCTCCTAGAAAATGATATGCTAAAATAATTTTTTTATGAAAAAAATAGAAATTTTACTTTCTATCTTTCATTGTTGGAAATAAGATAACATCACGAATTGATTCACTTTCAGTAAATAACATACATAATCGATCAATACCATATCCTATTCCCCCAGCAGGAGGCATCCCATATTCTAAAGCTTCAATAAAATCCATATCAATGTCATTAGCTTCATCATTACCTAAATCTTTTTCTTTTAATTGTTCTTCAAATCTTTCTAATTGATCATCTGGATCATTTAATTCCGTATAAGCATTAGCAAATTCTTTACCACCAATAAATAATTCAAAACGATCAACAAATCTTGGATCATCTTTATTTTTCTTTGTTAAAGGTGAAATTTCAAGAGGATGACCATATAAGAATGTTGGTTGAATTAAAGTTTCTTCAACATATTTTTCAAAGAAAAGATTAATAATATGTCCAATACTCTCTTGATGTTTTAAAACTTCAATTTGATGTTCACTAGCTAACTTTAAAGCTTCATCTAAACTAGTAATTTGTTTAAAATCAATTCCTGTTTTTTTCTTTATAGCATCAATCATACTAATTCTTTGCCATTTACCACTTAAATCAATATCATTTTCATCCCAATGAAAAATCATTTTACCATATACTTCTTTAGCAATCGTTTGAAATAATTTTTCAGTTAAATCCATCATACCTTCTAAATCAGAATAAGCTAAATAAGCTTCCATTAAAGTAAACTCTGGATTATGTTTAGGATCCATTCCTTCATTTCGAAAAACTCTACCTATTTCATAAACAGCTTCCAATCCCCCAACTAATAATTTTTTTAAAGGAACTTCTAAAGCAATTCTTAAATACATATCCATATCTTGAGTATTATGATGTGTTATAAAAGGTCTTGCTGCTGCTCCACTAAGTAAATTCGTTAAAACAGGAGTTTCAACTTCCGTAAAACCTTTATTATCCATAAAATTTCTAATACAACGAATAATTTTAGGTCTTTCAAAAGCAATTCTTTTTGCATCTTCATTCATTATTAAATCAACATAACGTCTTCGATAACGTTCCTCAATATCCGTTAAACCATGAAATTTTTCAGGTAGTGGTCTTAAAGCTTTGACTAAATGAGTATATTCTAAACATTTTAAAGTTACTTCACCAGTATTTGTTTTCATAACACGACCTTTAACCCCAACAATATCACCAATATCAGCTGTTTTAAATAAACTATAAGATTCTTCACCTACATCATTAATTGAAATATAAATTTGAATCTTACCTAACTTATCTTGAATAGAAAAGAAAGAAGCTTTTCCCATTTTTCTAATAAACATAATACGACCTGCAACAGTATAAACATCATTAATATTTTCAAACTTATCATGAGGTATATCTTGATATTTTTCTTTAATATCTAAACTATAAGCATCCTTATTAAAACGATGCCCGAAAGGATCAATTCCCATACTTACTAATTCATCTTTTTTCCCTCTTCTAACTAACTCTTGTTCACTTTTCATTTTATCAACCTTCCTATATAAAAAAGAGGTATCATCCAACAAAGGACGAACTACCTCTTAAGTCCGCGGTACCACCTTAATTCATAATAAATTATGCTCTTTAAAGTTATAAGGTTACTATCCATACACTCCAATATCTTTTTTCATTATAATTTTTTTAATAAGTTCCCACCATCCCTTATCTCTCTTTAAAAAAAAGTTTATAACTACTCATATCTTCAACGTGTTTCATTTCCATTAATATACAAGTTTTTTTTTAATTTGTCAAATTATATTTCTTTTAAATCAGTAAAAATACTTCTTAAATGTTCTTCATCCCAAATTGGAATATTTAAATCAAGTGCTTTTTGATATTTACTTCCTGGACTATCACCAACTATTACGAAATCAGTTTTAGAAGAAACACTACTAGAAGGTTTAGCACCATACTTATCTAATATTTTTTCAATTTCATCACGAGTCATAAAAGAAATAGTACCCGTAATAACAAATCTTTTATCAGTTAATAAATCATTATTTAAAATTTCTTCACCAGTATATTTCATATTTATCTTTAATTCTTTTAATTTAGCTATTAATTCTAAATTTTCATCTTTATTAAAATAATCACATATATTCTTAGCAAGTATTGGTCCAATATCTTTAATTTTTTGTAAATCTTCAAATGTTTGTTCTTTTAAATTATCTAAAGTTTTAAAAGTTCTTGCTAATAATAAAGCAGTTTTATCACCAATACCTTCAATTCCTAAACCAAATAGTAATCTTTCTAAACTATTATTTTTACTATTTAAAATAGCCTCTAATAAATTATCAACACTTTTATTACCAAAACCTTCTAATTCTATTAAATCTTTTTTATGTTCATCTAAATGATAAATATCATCAATATTTTTAATAAATCCTAAATTAAAAAAGTCTTCCATAATTCTTTCCCCAAAACCATCAATATTCATAGCATGTCTTGAAACAAAGTGAATAAGTCTTTCAATATTTTTAGCAGGACAATTGGGATTAAAGCAATAATGATCTACTTGTCCTTCTTTTTTACCTAAAGGTTCATTACATATTGGACAATTAGTTATCATTTTAAAAGGAATTTCTATACCAGTTCTTCTTTCTTTTTTAGGTTCAACAACTTCCGGAATAACATCGCCAGCTTTTCTAATTGAAACTATATCACCTATTTTTAAATCTTTTTCAATAATATAATCTTCATTATGCAAACTAGCTCTTTTAATAGTTGAACCCATTACTAATACAGGATTTAAAACAGCATTAGGTGTTATCCTACCAGTTCTTCCTACTGTAAAAACAATATCCTTTAATTTAGTTAAAACTTCTAAAGCTGGAAATTTATAAGCTATAGCCCATCTTGGATACTTTGAAGTAAAACCTAATTTTTGTTGCATTTGTAAATCATTAACTTTAATAACTACTCCATCAATATCATAAGGTAAATAATCTCTTTTCTCACTATATTCATGAATAAAATCTAATATTTCATCAATATTTTTAACTAAACGATTACAAGGATTTACTTTAAAACCAAGTTTTTTCATATATTCTAAAGCTTCATAATGAGTGTGAAGATTATAATCTAATGGATTTGGTAAATGATAAATCCAAGTATTTAAATTCCTTTGAGCAGTTATTTTAGAATCTAATTGTTTAATTGAACCAGCTGTAGCATTTCGACAATTTTGTAATTTATTAAGATTTAATTTTTCTCTTTCATAATTTAATTTAGCAAGTGTCTTTTTTTCCATATAAATTTCACCTCTTACTTCAATCGTAACAGGCATTTTTAATTTTAAAGGTAAACTTTTAATAGTTTTAACATTATGAGTTATATCATCACCAGTTGTCCCATCACCTCTTGTAACACCAACTGTAAGATTACCATTTTCATAATGGAAACTACCACTTACTCCATCAATTTTAAGTTCACAAACATACTCAGGATTAAAACCATTCTTTCTAATTTTCTCATCAAAAGCTTTAATTTCATCTTCATTAAAAACATCAGGTAAAGATAACATTGGTAATTTATGTTTAACTTTATTAAATTTATCAATTACTAAACCTCCTACCTTTTTAGTAGGTGAATTTAGATCATCAAATTCTGGAAATTCTTTTTCAAGATTCTCTAATTCTCTTAAATAATTATCAAATTCTTGATCAGTTATTGATGGATTAGCTAATACATAATATTCATAATTTGCTTCTTCTAAAATTTTTCTTAATTCTAAAATTCTTTCTTTAGCTTCAAAAGTTTCCATTTAACCATCTCCTATTTCCATAAATGACTTGGATAACTACCTTCCTTTTTTAATTTTAAAATTTTTTCTTTAACTAATTTTAAATCATCTTTATATGTCATTCCTATCCATTCACTTTTAGAAGGAATACTATATATTTTAATCATACCTTTCTCAATATTTTTTTGTAAACAATCAGGAAGAAGAACTTCACTTTTTAAAATTGTTTCTTTATCTTGCTTAAAAAATTCTTCTAAATGTAAAGCTAATAATTCATAAATTTTATTTGTAAAACCAAATATATTCATACTAACAAGTGAATTAGGTTTTATATTAAAAGGTTTATTACCATTTAAAGGAGATGCAACAATTTCATCATCAACTTTTTCAATATTACATTCAATAATTTTAGTAATTTGATTATTAGAAATATCACAAACACCTCTTTTTACTGAACCACAATCACTGGCAGTTTTTTGATATTCATAAGGTATGGAACAAAATTCATATGAATTATGATTTTCCTTAAAAAAATCAATAATTTGTTTATAAGCATCAAAACCATAAAAATCATCAGCATTAATAACAGCAAAATTACCTTTAACATAATCTTTTGTACAATAAATTGCCTGAGTAGTCCCCCAAGGTTTAACTCTTTGTTTTAAAATAGATAGATCTTGATAAGGAATATCTTCTAATTTTTGAATCGCATAAAAAACATCAATATGACCTTCTAACCGCTTACCAACTGTCTTTTTAAAATCATCTAATAATTCTTCTTTAATAACAAATACAACTTTATTAAAACCAGCTTTCATAGCGTCATATACTGAATAATCTAACAAAAAATTACCATCATCATCAATCGGTTCAATTTGTTTTAAGCCACCAAAACGACTACCCATACCAGCAGCCATTACAACTAAAGTTATATCTTCCATTGTTCATCTCTCCTCACATTTTTTTTAAACTTTTATGATTTTTCATCAATTTTCTAATACCAAAATTTTTACTAAAAGCAATTGTAACAATTGTCTTTTCCACACCAATTACTACACCTTTACCATAAATACTATGAACTACTACATCCCCTATTTCATAATTAATATCTTCATCACTATACATTTTTTCCTTAACAAAATTTTCATTTTTTTCTTTTACCTCAACATCTAATAAATTAGAATCAATTTCATCAATGAAACGACTTGGAATATACATATTTTCATGGCCATACAACATTCTTCTTTTAGCATTTAATAAATATAATCTTTGCTTAGCTCTTGTTATACCAACATAACATAAACGTCTTTCCTCTTCAATTCCTTCAGGTTCCAAAAAAGAATTTTGATGTGGAAAAATACCATCTTCCATACCAATTAAGAAAACAACATCAAACTCTAAGCCTTTAGCACTATGAATAGTCATTAAAGTAACAACATCGTTTTCTTCTTTATGTAAAGACATATCTGCAACTAAACTTATTTCTTCTAAAAAATCTTGTAAATTAACTGAACCAGTTTGTTCTTCAAAACTAGCAGTTATACTTCTAAATTCTAATAAATTATCTAATCTTAATTCATCTTCTAAATTATCCGTATTTAACTCTTTTTTTATACCAGATTTTTCTAAAATATCATCTACTAATTCAGTTAAACTTAAAGAATTACTATCATTTATTAACTCTAAAATTAAATTTTTAAAATTCAACTCCTTACCACTAGTAATCGCATCAAACATACTTATATTATTTAAATTAGCAATCTCTTCTAATTTATTAATTGTTGAATTTCCAATACCTCTTTTAGGAAAATTTATAACTCTTCTTAAAGAAATATCATCAGAAGGATTTAAAATTAAACGCATATAACATATCAAATCTTTAATTTCTTTACGATTATAAAAATAAAAACTACCTACAACTTTATAAGGCATATTAGCTTTTAAAAATTGTTCTTCACAAACTCTTGCTTGAGCATTAGTTCGATAAAAAACTGCAATATCTTTTTTCTTAAAACCTTCATCTAATAATTTATTAATTTCATCAATTACTAATTTAACTTCATTTTTTTCATCAGTTGCCCTTAAATACTTAATCTTTAAACCTTCACCACTATGGGAAATAAGATTTTTTTCTTTACGATTTTTATTATTTTTTATAACTGAATTAGCTGCATCTAAAATATTTTTGGTACTACGATAATTATCAGTTAAAGGGATTACTTTAGCATTAAAAAAATCGTGTTCAAAATTTAAAATATTTTTATAATTAGCACCTCTAAACATATAAATTGATTGATCAGGATCACCTACAACAAATATATTTTGATATTTTTTAGATAACAATTTAACCATCTTATATTGAACTTCATTTGTATCTTGATATTCATCAACTAAAATATATTTAAAACGATTCTGATAATGTTCTAATACTTCTTTATTACTTTGAAAAAGTTGGACTGGTAAAACAAGCAAATCATCAAAATCTACTGAATTATTTGCTTTTAATTTAATTTGATATTTTTTATAAACCTCATATGCTATCTTTTCAATATCTGTATTAAAAAATTTTTCAATTTCTAATTCACTTAACATTTCATTTTTAATAAAACTTATTCGATTTCTAATATAAGAAGGAGATATTTCTTTATTATCATAACCCATTTCTTTTAAAATTTTTTTAATCAAACTTAATACATCATCACTATCTAAAATAGTAAAATTTCTAGACATACCTAACTTTAAAGCATTTTCTCTAATAATTCTCAATCCAAATGAATGAAAAGTACCTAAAAAACAATCATTATTTAAAGTTAATAAATCTAAACGTTCTTTCATTTCTTTAGCAGCTTTATTAGTAAAAGTTATAGCTAAAATTTGATAATCAGGTACACCATTTTCAATTAAATAAGCAATTCTAGTAGTTAAAACTTTAGTCTTACCAGATCCAGCACCAGCTAAAACTAAACATGGACCATCTTGATGCATTACAGCTTGCTTTTGACGTTCATTTAATTCTTGTAAATCTATCATGCTAACACAACCTTATCTATTAATTAATTATATCATGTAACAATTAACTCGTCAAAAAAAAGGCGGTTGAAAAATTAACAATTCCCGATATAAATAAAAAAAGAACTTTGTTAATAAGTTATTTTACTAATTATTCAACAGCTCTTTATTTAAAAATATTAAATAATTTTCCACCCTTATCATTTGAAGCTTTTTGATTATTAAAACCCATTTTTTCTAATAAGGAATCTAATTCATAATGATTATCCAATTTATCATCTAAATAAGGAATATTAAAATAAACTTTACTATTGGACTCATTTTCAAAATCACCAACATCATTATTATCTAATACACTTCTATTTAAAATAATCTTTTCACCCTTTAATTTATCAAAAATTTGAGGATCTTTTCTAATTAATTTATTTAATTTAATTAAACCAGGTTCAATTAAATATAACACATCAGTACAATAATCAACAGCTCCCTCTTCATTTAAATCAATTAAAATAACATCTTTATCATAATTATTTGAAATAAATTTTTGTAACTCAAAATGATTAGTATTAGTTAAAGTTTGATCATTTAAATACATAAAATCATTTTTATCAACTTCAACCGCGACAACATTAAAACTCTTCTCTAATTGTTTTTTTAATAAATAAGTTAAAGTTGTACTACCAGCATGTTCAGTTACATTTTTTAAACCAACAATCCTAACAGATTTCTTAGGTTCATATTTATTTTCTTCTTCTTTTTTATCTTTCTTACTAGAATGATGAGTTTCATTTACATTTTCATTTGGTACTTCCATCATTAAATTCAATTGATGATATTGAGCAACATCTTTATAACTATTGGGATTATCCATCAAAAATTTAATCGCATCAATATTACGAGTAAAATTATAAATTCCCATAGACACTAAAGAAGATAAATATCTAGGACTATTAACAATTTCACTGTCATCTAATAAAATAATAACCTTACTCATATCCATATTAACAGATAATTCTTGAATAACCGCAATATTTTGATAATTTTTAATAGCAGTTATATCTAAAACCATTTTATTATAAAAAAAGTTAGTAAAATTAGCTATTAATTCTTCTGGAGTAAACTCTCCCGTAACACTTTTTATAATATCAATATCCAAATTATTTAATAATGATTCATATTTATTTACAACTTTTACATTCATCAATATCTCTCCAATCTTACTTAATTTGATAATTTAATTTATCTACTGGATAATTAATATCAATTGTTTCCCCAAATACTTCAAAAGTCAATATATCACCAAGGATTGGTAAATCAAATTTATAAAAAAATTTTACATCATATTTTGACCTATTGGGAAGATTTTTAGTTTTAGTGCTTATCTTACTAACACAATAATAATATTTTTCTTTTTTATCTTTTACAAGTTCCAATGAATTTGAAGATAAATTTTTACTGCCATAATCATTAACATTACAATGATGCATAGCAGTATAATTATTATATTGTAAATAATTATTTATAAGTTTTATTGTACCATTATCTCCTTCTTTTAATCCTTCACGTTCTTCAATAAAAGATAATACTTCGTTTTTAATTTTAAAAACTTTATTATAACTTAATGTTAAAGATAAAAAAGATATAAAAATTAACATAAAAGTTACAACTAACCCTACTAGCCAAACACTTCCAGTAGACTGTCTCATAATCCACCACCTACATAAATTGTTTTTGTATCGCCTTGGACTTTAAAATTAAACAGGTCATGAAAAACTGGTAAATCCAATTGATAAAAAACTTCTACTCGATAATAAGCAACACTCGGTAATTCACCAGCAAAAGCTTCAGTTGTCTCACTTTGAATTCTGGCTAAGCAAAAAGCAGCATTATTATTGCTGGCAATTTTACCTTCTCTAGTATAACCCTGATAGCCACTAGAACAAGTACCAGTAGTTCTGTATGCACTATCAGTTAAATACTTGGCAATTTCACATAAAGCACCATCATCATTATTGCATTGTCCATATATTTCTACACCATTATGACTTTGGATTGTCTGAATTATACGATCCTTAACATTAAATGCTTTGGACTGATTAATAGTTAAGCAAATAAAACCCGAAAAAAGTAAAACAAAAACTATAACAATTTGAAATAACCATGTTCCTCCTATTGCCTCTCTCATTATAATACACCTTTTCTATTAACCTTTCCAAACGCATTTAAAAGTTTGACTACTTCCTCTTAAATGACAATCAACTTCTTTGCAATTATTATCCGGACATTTTTCACATATTGCTTTTGAACATCTAGTATTTGAATTCATATTACTTCTTATTATAGGCCATAATGAAAAATAGAAAAAAGCAGCTAGTCCAGCTATTCCTACAATAATTACTATTGACATATTTAACTCGCCAGTTGCTTCTTTCATTTTTTGCCTCCTTTATTTTACATCAGTATTTGTCCCGCTACAGTCTATCGTAGTTTTTTTGCCATCTTTATCAATAACATTACAAACATCACGTGATTCATTACATTGATAAGCTGATGAACACAATGTTTGACGATTTAAATTATTTTTTATAGATGGCCAAATAAATGCATAGAAAAATGCTGCTATCGCAGCTATTGCTACAACAGTTATTACTGTAATATTTAATTCACCTGTTGCTTCTTTCATAATTTTTCCTCTTAACCTTTAACAGATGTATCCTGTGGCGTACAATTTACAGTAGTTGGACTTCCATTTTTATCCAAAGCCTGACAGGAAGTTCCTACACAGTTATATGCTGATGAACACAAAGTTTGACGATTTAAATTATTTTTAATTGCTGGCCAAATAAATGCGTAAAAGAATGCTGCTATTGCTGCTATTGCTACAACAGTTATTACTGTAATATTTAATTCACCAGTTGCTTCCTTCATATAATTACCTCCTTTATCAATATATTTTTATTATAACTTTTTTGTAAAAAATTATCAATATATTTAAAATTTTTTTTAAATACTTTACATAATACCTAATATTTTTTATTTAAAAAAATAAAAATCAAAAAACTTATAATTGACAAAAATAAACCAATTTTTAAATCTTTGACATGATAAATCATATCAATTTTATGATTACCTTCATTAACATTCAAACAAATAATTCCATCTAAACATTTTTCAAAATTAACCTTTTCATTGTCAATTTTTATCTCAATAGAATCATCATAAGGAATTGTTAAAATTAAAATATTTTCATTTAATGATTCAAATTCCCCTTCAAAACCATTATTTTTAATTATAATATTTTTTATAATATTCATATTTAAATCTTCAATTAAATTTTTAAACTTAAGTTCATTAACATATTCTAAATTTTCATTAAAATATAATACTTTATCATAAATATTATTTAACTTTACTTCAATTTTTAACGTATCACCTTTTTTTAAACTTCCAATATTTAAAACTTCTTTATCATTTAAATAATATTTATAAAAATCATTCATCTTTAAAATATTTTCTATATTACCATTTTCATCAATATTAAAAACATTATACTTTGATGGATTAATATTAATTTTACCAATAATATCTTCCTCAATATTATAAATTAAAATTATTTTTCCTTCATCATCATGATTTATTAATTCATATGTAGAATCTTTTTCAAAAACATTATTTAATATTTTTTCTGGTTTTATTCTTTTTAATTCTAAATCATATTTATTATTGGTTAAATCATTTAAAATATTAACAATTTCATCATTATTTTTTAATTTATTTTTATCTACATTAGATACTAAAAAACCTAAACTATTAATAACATATTTATTTTCACTAATATTTTTAGTAGTCTCATCATACACATACTTAACATCAATTAAAGAATCAATTAAAAAATCATTTTTATAATTTAAAGCATGATTTTGATTTCTTTCATCACGATAATATTTTAAAAAATTATTAAGATTTTCATTATATATTGAAGCAAATCTATTAACACCATAAAAATTATAAATTAAACCAGCATTTTCATCATTTAAAAAATTAATTCTAAAAAAATTATTATTATTTTTTAACTTATTAATAATATTTTCATTTTCTTTTAATTCTTGTTTATTTTCATTTACATATAAATAATCATATTGATCATATTGAAAATTAACATTAATATTTATGATTAAATTAATAGTAAGTTCTAAAATTACTAAAAAATATGTTATATAATTACATTTATCTTTAAAGTAAGCCAAACTATAATAAATTATTAAAATAAAGCTTAAAATAAGTATATATAAATATATTTTATCAAAACTTATAATTAAATTATTAATTGAACTAATTTTAAAATAAAAATAATTTTTTAAAATAAAAGATAACAAAATTAATATAAAAATTATTAAAATATTTTTAATATTTATTCTTTTAAATTCTTTCTTTTTTTCTTCATCAAAATTATATAATATAAGAATTAAAAAAGCATTAAAACAAAAAATAAATCTACCTGGTATACCTACTGGTTTCTGAAACAAATGCCAAATGTAATAAAACATATTAGAAATTAAAGATAAAAAATAAATTATTAAAACTACTAATACTGATTTTTTATATTTACTTTTTTTAGTTTTAAATATAAATAAAAATAATAATACAAAAAGAAATATGGAAATATATAAAGGAGCTGATGTATCGTACGCAAGTATAATATCTCGCATATAATTACTACCAATCATAAATTTATAAGGTATTTCAATACCAAACATACTTAAGTCCAAAAAGTTGATATTATTAATATAAGATGATCTTCCTTGAAAAAGACTAAAAATTGTTGGAATTAATATAAAAGCTGAAGTTAAACCACAAAATAAACTAGTTATAAAAAATTCAATAATTTTCTTTTTTTTTCTTTTTTTATCTAAAGTAGAATTATACAATAAAAAGAAAAAATAGATTACTGAAAATAAACAAATCATATAAGCTGTATAATAATGAATTAATATCATATATGTTAATGTTAAATAATACATTAAATTTTTATCATTATTAATTAATTTATCAATACCTATCATTATTAATGGTAACATATAAACCGCATCTAAAAATTGATAATTCCAATAATAAAATGTCGTAAAACCGGATAAAGCATATATAGTAGAAAATATAATTGATTTTTGATTAATTTTTTTCTTATAATTTAATAATATATTCATTGTTAAACCCATTAATCCAAATTTAATTAATAATAAAATTATAAAAAATAAATCAAAATTTTCTTTTTTAAAGAAAAAATAAAATAAATTTAAAGGATTATTTAAATAAGTTGTAAAAATTGGATAAAAATTTTCACCTAAACCAATATTAAAAGTAAAAATATTAAAATTTTTTAAACCTTCAAAAAAAGAGGGATATTGATATAAAGCATCAGACACTCTAATGGAAATATTTCCAAAAGGATAAATGTTTAAACTAAACATTGCAAAGCAAAAAATTATAATTGGTAAAATAAAAGCTGTAGCATAATGAATAAAATTTTTTCTCAAGTAACATCATCTTCTTTCATGGTTTATATCACATTCTTTAATAATATAAAGTGGTCTATTTTTAGTTTCTAAATAAATTTTAGAAATATAAGCAGAACTTATTCCTAAACAAAATAATTGAATACCAGAAACAAAAAAAACTATACATACTAATGATGGCCAACCATCAACTGGATCACCAAAAATTAATGTTTTAAATATTATAACTAAAATCATGATAAAAGAAATAAAGCAAAAGATAATTCCCAAAAACGTTGAAATCATTAAAGGAACTGTTGAAAAGCCAATAATAGCATCAAAAGCATATACTAATAACTTCCAAAAACTCCACTTAGTTTTACCCGCAACTCTTTTAACATTATCATATTCAATTAGTTTCGTGTTAAATCCTAAATAACTAAATAATCCTTTTGAATAACGATTATATTCTGGCATCGTTAAAATGGCATCAGCAACTTGTCTTGTCATTAAACGATAATCTCTTTCACCAGAAATCATTCTAACTTTACTTATTTTACCAATAAATTTATAAAAAATATCAGCAAAAAAACTTCTAGTTAAAGGTTCACCTTTACGATTTTTTCTTCTTGCAATAACAACATCATAATTATCATTAATAATACTATCATACATATCAAATAATAAATTAGGTGGATCTTGTAAATCAACATCCATAAAAGCAATATAATTACCAGTTGCATACCTAAGTCCAGCTAATAAGGAAGCTTCTTTCCCAAAATTTTTTGAAAAAGAAATATAATGTATAAAATTATTGTCATCTTTCATTTTCTTCATTATATTTAAAGTATTGTCTATGCTTCCATCATCAACAAAAATTATTTCTAAATTTATTTTCTTTTCGTTAAATTTTTCATTAATTTTCATTATTTCTTTATAAAAGAACACTATACTTTCTTCTTCATTAAAACAAGGAACTATAATTGATAAAACCTTTTTCTCCATAATTACTCCTAATCTATTTTTATTTTATCAAATAATATTTAAAAATTAAACAAAAAAGATAACCAAAGTTATCTACATATTCATCATCATTAATAAAGCAAAAATTAATAATACCATTACACCTATTCCAGTTGCTATTAACATTTGCATTGTTTTCTTTTCCATTTTTTCTAATCGTTCTTTATATTT
>CANRHC010000019.1 GCA_947630305.1 uncultured Bacilli bacterium | reverse complement strand
AGCGGAGTAAACCGTGTTAAAAAAATGTACAAAGGAGGCAAACGGTTGAATAGAGACACTATTAAAAAGACACTAGGGAATTATATAGAGCTGGAAAAGGAAAAGCTAGATGATCTTACCGGTGATCTTCTTGATGCTTTTCATGAAGAACTTAGTAATGAAAAAGCGCAAACTACTGCTAAACAAACTGAACTTGAAGAGGCTAATAAAGTTATTAAGAAATTGCAGAAAAATATGAAAGATCCTGATGAGGTAGCTAAACAAATAGCAGAATATGAAAGTACTATTTCAGAGTTAAGGGAAAATTTACATAATCAGGAAATAAGCGCATATGAGCAAACTCAATTAACTTTAGCTGGAGCTCAAGATATTAATATTTGTCAATTAGCACTAGATTACGATAAATCAAAAATTAAATCTAAAGATGATTTTAAATTAATTGATCAAGCTATTGAAAATCAAAAATCGCAAAAAGCATTTTTATTTAAAGACACTTCTAAAACTGAAAATGAAAAATCAGAAAAGCCGGCTAATAAATATAATCCTAGAGTTGGTAGTAGTCGATTCGAAATTAAAGATAGTACTGGCAGAGATTTTGCTAAATTACTATCACAAGAAAATCAGAGTTTTTCAATAAAAGGAGTTAATAAAAATGAGACTTAGAGAGCATCAAGGGCATTTACAAGGCCCTAAATTATTTATCTCTCGATGTGATTCTCCTGAACCTATTACTGTTTCTGATGAGGGCATACAGCCGGATGAGGATAATGAAAAGTGGGTTCATGAAGGAACTTTTCTTGATAAAGACGGTAAAGCAATCACTTTAACTAAAGGTGAGGGCTTAGAGTTTTCAGCGGATCCAGTAGGGATTTTAACTGAAGCTGTAAATGTTACTGATGGGGCTCAAGGCGGATCTTTAATGCGCAGAGGTGTGATTTACGCTGAAAAACTCCCCTACCCTGAAGGCGTTGAATATGATGATTCTTTTAAAGCCGCTATTGAAGCTAAATTACCACATATTTTATGTGTTGGTTCTAGAACACCAGCCACTTCAGCTAGTTCTAGCAGTTCTTCTAGTTCAGTTAATTTTGATCTAAGTAAGGCTACTGGTACTTTAGGAATTGATAAGGGTGGTACTGGAGCTACTTCAGCTAGTGAAGCTTTAGACGCTTTACTTGAAAGTCAACCTTTACCAATTACTAAAGGTGGTACTGGGGCTTCAGATAAAGATACAGCTGTTACTAATTTAGGTGCACAAAAAGCTGAATAAGACGGAGGATAATAATGAGTAATATTTTTGAAAAGATAGCTTCACAGCAGACTATGGACTTTTCAGATAATTATGAAACTCAATATAATTTCTTTGAAAAGTTTTTCCCAGAAACAAGAACTACATCAGAGTTTATAAAAGTAACAGATTATGATGTTGATTATAATCCAACAGCTTTAGCAGTTCCTGATAATACCATAGCGCCATTAGCTGAATTCCCTGATGTCGATCATTCAATTATGGATATGGTTACTTTCAAGTTGGAATATCAGATGACTGATGGACAGATAAGAAAACTACTAACCGCTTCTACTGATGCTGAAATTCAAGAAGGCATTAAAGAAATCTTTAAGATGGAAGAAAGACTTATCAATTCACAGTATATAGCACGTGAAAGAGTTAGAGCTATGGCTTTAACTGGTAAAGTTGATATTAATGAAAATGGATTCCATCCAAGCCCCTGGGACTATAAAATCCCTGAGGATCAGTGTGAGGATATAGATCTTACAAAAGATGATATTGTTCTTAAAGGTAGATACTTTAATAGAAAAATTAGTAAAACTTATGGAAAGAGACTAGCTAGAATTCTGTTAACTGATGAGCAGATTATGAAGCTTAGTTTAAATGATAAGTTAAGGGCTACAGTATTAGGAGCGGAAGAGGCAAAAGCTAGAACAGAATTAACTGAAGAAGAGGTTATTTCAGGTTTAGCTAAATACCTTAAATGGGAAGTTGTTAAAATTCAGGATAATCAAGGTAATGATTATTTTTGGACTGATATTAATAAAGTTCAGCATCCATTTTTACCAACAGATAAAATTATTATCATGCCTAATATCCGTATTGGAGCTACTCCAATTGGCTATACAGCGGAGGAGTTAACTTTAGATCAGCAGGATGGTATTGTTCTTAAAAATAATGGCGGTATTGCTGTTATTGCTAATTATGAACCAAGACCTGTAAAGTATGTTTTAACTTCTATTTCTAGATTTGCTGTAGTTTATCCTAAAGCTCCCTGTAGTATTGTTCTTAATGACACTTCACAATCTATTGAAGATATGTATAAAGCATTAAAGGGTTAAAAAATGAAATTAGATATTCCTTCAGTAAAAAATTTATTACAGATTCTGTTTAAATATGAGGCAACTACTGCAGCTGATGATGCTCTAATATCTTTTGCTATTCAAGAAAGAATAGACTATGTAAAAACATATTGTAATATCAGTAAGATTCCTGAAATTATGAATACTCAAATAATAAAAATGATTATAGGGGAGTTTTTATATCAGAAATATATTATAGGAGGTCCAGAGGCTTTAGGAATTGAAACATTAGCGTTAGTTGCTGGAATTACTGAGGATGATACTACTTTTGATTTTGATAACTCTAATGATAAATCAATGGATGCGCTAATCCTAGAATGTTTAAACAATTTAAGATATGGAAACAGAGTATTTCTAATGAGATTTAGAAGCGTCACGCCAAAATAAGGAGCTTAACATGATTAAAAGCATACCTATTCCTGATAAATACATTAGAACCGCTAGAAAATGGATTGATAAGATGAATACTGGTGTAATGACAGTTTATAATTTCATTCCGGTTAAAGAAAAAGATTCAGGATTTACAGATTTTAAATTAGAAGCTGTATTAACGGATATACCGTGCCGGCTATCTTATCAAGATAAACAATCAGCAACTCAAAATGAACCTGCTAAAGCTCTAAAGAGTGTTAGAGTTATAACAGCTGTAGACGTAGATATTCAAGAAGGTTCAATTCTTGAAATAACCTTTAATGGGCAAACACAGAAATATAAGCAAGCTGGTAGAACGCATGTTAATGATTTTAGAAAGTCCATACCTTTAGAAATATACGAAGAACATGCGGTAGGAAATAATGAAATTTATGATGGTAGTTTAGAGTGAGTATAAAAATAGACACTAAAGAATTAGATGCTTTTGCAGATAAATTAAAAAAGGCTGCTACTCAAACACAAGAACAAGTAGTAGATAAAGCCTTAAAGAATTTAGCTAGTGAGGTATTAAGAAGAGCTATTAAGCAGACACCTAGAGACACTTCTAATTTAGCTAGAAGGTGGACAGATCATGATACTCCAGTTGATCAAATGGCCAAAAATGTATCTCAAATAAGTTGGTTAAATAAAGCGCCTATTGTTCAGACCGGAAAAGATAGAACTATAACTATATCTAATTCAGCTGAATATGGCGTTTATGTTGAATATGGCCATAGAATTAATAACGGTCGGGGATGGGTACCTGGAAGCTTTATGCTAACACGAGCTTTACAAGATGTTGATAAGATGAAAGATCAAATGATTGCAGACGTGATTAATAAATATTTTGGGGATTTACTTTAATGATAGATAGATTGAAAAAAGCGATATCTAAAAAACTAGCTGAAAGCTTTCCGGATTTTACAATATATAGAGCTAATCCTAATCAGAATATTCAAGAACCATGTTTTATTATTGAGTGCGTAAATTTAGATAATAAAGATCTATTTTTTGTAGAATATGAAAAAGAAATAACAGAAATTAACTATTTGTTTTCTGTTACATTACTACTCCCTAGAGACACTAAACTACTTAATGAAGTTGCCTCTAGGGTTTTATTATGCCTAAAATGGATCTATTTAGAAAACGGAAAACCTATTTTAACTTTAAACAGGCAAGCGCATCCTATTGATGATTCAAGTTATTCTTTTACTTTCAATATTCAAAGAGAAGTTATTTGTCATGATAAACCATCAGTGATGGAGGAAATGATAGAAAAAATAGGAACTAAAAATGAGTAAGAAAAAAACTGAAAACAATTCTGCTAATACTATAACTTATACATATGAGAGTTTAGTTAACAGCAAAAGATATGATGAGCATAATTGGGCGGCTCGGGTCGCTTTAGATAAGGATAAAAGATATACCTTAGAAGAAGCAGATAAAGCTGTTTCAGACTATTTAAATCAGAAGGTGGTGATGTAAATGGCTTATATCGGTGGTGAATGGATAACCGTAGGTGAAAGCAAAGGTTTAGGAGCTAAGATTAATGTAGTTTCTAAAGAACGAGCTGTAGCTATGGTTTCTGAACGTGGTATATTAGCTATTCCTTTAGAGATGAATTGGGGCGCTGATGAATCTGTAAAGATCTTTTCTACTCAAGATTGGACTAGAGATTCTTTATACACATTTGGCTATAATACTGATGCGCCTGAAATGAAAAATATAAAAGAAATGTATCAAGGCGGAGCTAATGAATTAATGGTAGTACGCCTTAATGCTAAAGGTGAAAAAGCTTCTAATGCTATTTGTTCAGCTAAATGGCCTGGCACTCGCGGAAATGATTTAGAGGTTTCAGTAGAGGCTGATCCTGATAGCGGAGTTATTGAAAATGAACTTTCAAAAATTACCGTTAAATTCACAGCTTCAGAAAATCAGGTTACAGCAACTTATAGTAACGTGCCTGAAACGTATGAATTAGTGGGATCTGTAGTTAAAGATGGAACAGAGATTAAGAAAATTCCACAGACTATAGAAACAAATAAGATTACTTTTGATTTTCCTGCTACAGTTGATGCGGGAAATTATGAAATTAAAGCATGCGTTAAATTAAAGCAGGTAGTAAGTCTTATTAGTACTGGTTCTATTACTGTTGAAATTGATCCAGAAACACATAGAAGCGTAGCTTTAACTAAAGGAACAGAAAAGCCGGGCACAGCAGTAGAAACAGCTGATGCTGCTTTTGATTTTGAGGCTAATAAGATTACTGTTACTTTTAGTAATGTACCTGAAGGCTATAAGCCATCTGTACGAGTTAAGGGGCAAGTTGGTATTCTAGGATTTATACCGGGTAGACTTGAAGATATGGAACTATCCGGCGGAAATAAGCATATTGTAACTTATTCACCTGGAGCTCCAGTTAATGGTGAAATGACTATAGAGGCATGCCTTACAAAAGATAAGATTCAAGTACTTAAATCTTGTACTTATACCGCTGCGGTTGAAGGAGAGGATAAAGAGGCACAAGCTAAAACTAAATATACAGCTGCAACGCCTGAAAGCTTTGATCCTGAAATACCTGCTAAATATATCGTAAAAACTTTCTTAGATGGGGCTGAAGTTGATAAGCAGAAAGTTAGAAATATCGGAGTTTTAAAAGACAATGATTTTATTGTTTGGGATAAAACGCTTCAGCTTTCTGAAACAGCAGGAATGCCTTTAACTGGTGGAACTAACAGCGATGTTACTAATGCGGATTATTCAGAGGCTCTAAATAAATTAGAAACGCAAGTATTCCATATACTAGCCTGCCCTATTGTTAATGAGGGTATTCAACAGATGTTTATTGAATACACTAAGAGACTAAGAGACGCATTAGGAATTAAATTCCAAACTGTTATGCCAAAAACTGAAGAACCTGCTAATTATGAGGGCATTATTCAAGTTGAAAACAGCGTAGAGGATAATATTACTTATCCAGAGGCCGGTACTATTTACTGGGTAGCAGGGCTTCAAGCAGGCTGTAAGGTTCAGGATAGCTGCGGTAACTTAGATTACACTGGAGCTTATGATATCGATATAAATTATACACAGCGTCAGCTTGATACTATGCTTGATAATGGGTATTTCGGTTTTCATCTTTGCAGAGGTAAGGATAGAAAGCAGCATATTAGAACTTATGTTGATATTAATACTCTTACAGAATTTGATGAAGGACAAGATGAAAACTGGACTAGAAACCAAACTATCAGAGTAATAGATCAGTGCTGTAATGATATAGCAACGCTGTTTAATAATGATTACGCCTCACGCATTCCTAACACGGATGCAGGTAGAACAGCTCTAAGAACAGATATTAAAAACTATATGGAAGAGCTAGAAGCTAGGGGCGCTATTGATGGATTTGATCCTTCTACTATTGTTATTGAACAGTATAATAAGCGAATTATTAAGGTAGAGGTTCTTATTACTCCAGTTAATGCAATGGAACAAATGTATATGACTATATTTATACAATAAAATAAAAGGAGAATAATATGGCAACAGCAATAACAGGCGATCCTTTAATTGATGCTAGAAATGTTCCAAACGGCGCTTTAGGATATATTTATTTTTACTTTTCAGATGGTAACAAGCAGAATGGTATGTATGTTACTAAAACAGAATTTAAAGATAAAAAGAATAAAACAGCAATTGGAGCTTTAGGAACAGGTGCTAGACTTCATAAAACTACAAGTACTGAAGGAACTTTCAGTATTGAAGGATATGATATTACAAATGTATGGGTTGAACTTGAAGCTAAATTTAGGCATGAAGGAATTGATGAATATTTCAATATTACTGTAATTGAATGGGATCCAACAACTGCATTAGGTAAAAAGATTACAAACTACTATAATTGCAATGTTGATGAGGTTACTCTTTCTAGTCAAGATGTTGATGATGCTATCAAGAAAACTTCTTTCGGCGGTACTTTTGAAGATTATGAGGTTATAGAATCCTATACAGTTATTGATGGTTTAATGATGGCTGAAGCAGCAGCTGCAGCTTAAAGATATATTTTACAATGGGGAGCTTAGGCTCCCTTTTTTATTAGGAGAATTTAATGGCTACTAATCCTTATTTAAAACAAAATAAGAAACCTAGAAAACCTATTGAAATTATTGTTTCTGATAATTTTGTTGATGAAGATGGTAATCCGGCGCCTTTTGTTTTACGTATTATAACATCAGAAGAGGCGGACGCATTAGCAGAAAGCTGTATGGAGCCGGTAATTGATCCACATACTAGAAAGAAAATCGGGAGTGAGGTCAATCAGAAAAGGCTTCAGCATGAGCTTTTAGTTAAATCAATTGTAAAACCTGATTTAGAAAATAAAGAAATGCAGGAATCATGGGGAGCAAGGAACGCATCGGAGTTATTAACTAATATGCTGGATATGCTAGAAAAGCAGACACTTCTAACAGAATTTGATAAGTATTTTAAGACTAGTGATGAAAAGTCCATAGATGCTGAAAAAGAAACAAAAAACGCATAAAGCTGTATGAATCAGCGGTAAAAAATAATTTACCTTGTTCATACACAAATAAAGAGTTTTTTTATCTTTCGTTAATGTCCGATAGATTTGGCTGGACAAGTGATGACTGGGATAAATTATCTCCAGAGGCTAGAGGAAATTTAATAGCTAATTTAGACTATTGGGCTAATAAAAGAGAAAAAGAAAGAAAAGAAGCAGAGCGTAAAGCAAAAGAAAATTAGAGGTGAAAAATGGCAAATGAAAATTTAAGAGCTGCTATTTCTTTAACAGATAATTTTACACCTCAATTAAGAAATATTTCTAATGCTATCTCCACTATTAGCGCTAACTTAAACGATCTAGAATTTAGTAAGACTTTTGACCCTTCTAAAGTTAAAGCCATGAATCAAGCGGCTCAAACTTTAGATAGATCTGTTTCAGATTTAGAAAAGGGATTAGATTCAGCTGCTCAATCTGTTGAAAAGGTAGGTAAAAAATCTACATCTACTAAAGGGGATGTTCAAGGTTTATCGGATACTTTAGAATCCCTTACAGAAAAAGCTGATTTTTCTAATATGCTTCAAGGCTTTCAAGTAGCTCAAGGAATTGTATCTAGTGTAACAAGTGCAATAGGAGCAGTAGGAACAACAGTATTTGAAGCTGCTGAAACAGTAAGCAGTTCTACTAATAAGATTAGAATGGGGTTAGGAGCGACAGCTCAAGAGGCTGAAGTTTTTGAAAACATAGCTCAAGATGTTTTTAGGGATAATTTCGGCGAATCTTTAGATGAAGTTACTGATAGATTAGTATATGTTCAGCAAGTTATGGGGGATATGGTAAATCAAGCTGATTTACAGCCTTTAGTTGAACAATTCATTACCCTTGATGATAATGGAATGGATTTTAACGAGACTGTAAGAGGCGCCACTAATCTCATGACTTATTTTGGTATTTCAGCTCAAGAGGCTACAGATTTACTAGCTACTGGTATGCAACGGGGTTTAAATTTTTCTGATGAACTCGGAGATAATTTAGCAGAATATGCCGGTAGATGGGCAGAGGCCGGAGTATCAGCTAGTTCTTATTTTTCATTACTAGAGGCCGGTACAAATTCAGGCGCTTACAACTTGGATAAAGTAGGAGACTTTTTAAATGAATTCTTAACTAGCTTAAGCGATGGCAGGCTTCAAGAGAATTTAGGCGCTTTTACTGAAGGAACTCAAGAGGTATTTGCGGCTTATCAATCAGGCGGAGCTAATGCTCAAGATGTTCTTAATGCTGTTTTAACAGATATGAGTAACATGGCATCAGAAACTGATAAAGCGGCTCTTTCTTCAACTTTATGGAGTTCTTTAGGTGAGGATAACGCTCTAGGAATGATTCAGGCCTTAAACGGAGTTACTGATACCTATACTAATATTGATGGCGCTGCTCAAGAAATGGCTTTAAATAATTCCAATTCTGTAAGCCAAATGTATAGAAGTTGGGAGGCGTTTAAGCTTTCTTTAGCTCCAGTAGGTGAGGCTTTAGCAGGAATAGCTAATACAGCTTTAACTTATCTTACTCCATTTGTAGATTATTTAACTGCTAATGGGGATAGAGTGGTTTATATTCTTTCAGCAATCGGAGGCGGTATAGCAGCATTCGCTACTTATTCTTTTGTTGCCGGAGTTATGGAAACAATAACAGCCGCTACTGAAGGAATGACTATAGCAAACGCCGCTTTAAATGTAGTATTAAATGCTAACCCTATTATGCTAATAGTAACTGCTATCGGGGCGTTAGTAGGGGCTATTATTTATTTATGGAATACTAATGAAGGTTTTAGAAATGCTGTTACAGAGGCTTTTAACGCTATAGTAGGATCTTTCCAAACAGCGTATACAAATATAACAAACATCTTTACCGCATTAGCAGCAGGATGGGATCAAGCTATTGCAACTGTTCAAAATTTTTGGGCTAATCTTACTAATACTGTTTCCGGCTGGCGTAATGCCGCTTATGAATGGGGTTCTAATCTTATTCAGGGATTTTTAGAAGGATTAGGATCTATATGGAATAATATAACAACTTGGGTTACTGATAGCTTTAACTGGATTGTAACTAGTGTAAAAAGTATTTTCGGTATAGCCTCCCCTTCTACTGTTTTTTCTGAACTCGGTTCTAATCTTCTTCAAGGATTTTGGAACGGTTTAACCGCTATTTGGGATGGTATAACGCAATGGGCTACTAACGCCTGGAACTGGTTAACTAATCTTTTCGGAGGCGGAGGTGAAGAGGATAGCCAACTTATTGATTATTCCGCTCAAATAGAAAATACTAGAACTCAACTAGCTCAATTACAATCAGAAGTAGAACTAGGTTATAAAAATATCCTTCAAGTAGTTTCAGATAATACGAGTTTAATTGTCTCACAGGGGATAACTATGTTCTCCTCTATGTCAGCAACTATTATTACTGATTCCGCTAATATGGTAGCAGGAATAAGTGCTAATCTCCATAACATTCCTACAATCATGGCGGAGGCTTTAGCAGGTACATTAGTTGTAACTCAAGAATATCTTATCCGCCTTCAGGGGCAAATGGTACAGCAGATTGAGTTATTAGTAGCACAATCAAATGCGGCTTTACTTACACTTGTACCAACATCTCATAATATTTTAGAAGCCTTAAGAGTGCAGTCTATAACTATATTATATGACTTACAGAAAAATGCTGTTAACATAATAAATACTATGTCAACTTTAGTAGTAAGTGGAATTGACACTATGAATAAACAAATTCTTTCGTTAGTGAATTATTTTACAGCTACTTATTTAACAGCTTGGAATAATGTAGTTAATCAGACTTTATCCATATTAAGCTTATTTGTTCCTAAAGTTGTTAGCTCCACTCAAAAACTTGTAGATGATGTTTCAGCGGTAATTAATACCATGCCTGGAATATTTAGGAGTAGCGCTAATAACGCTATGGCCTCTTTTATAGATGGTATTAATTCACAAAGAAGCGGAGCAATTGATGCTACTAACGCATTAGTATCTGCTGTTAAAGATGCTTTTGTTAAAGGCTTAGGTATTCACTCCCCTTCAGATGAAACTTACTTCTATGGACAAATGACAGGGCAAGGCTTTATAGAAGGCCTTTCTGATTCTGAATTAGTTCAGTTTGCTGAAAGCATTCTAAAAGAAATGATAGAGGCTTTTTCAGCAGGTAGGTTTAAACCTGATGAATTAGTTGCTTATCTAGGAGATGATACTTTAAAAGTTATTTCATCCCTACAAGAAAAGCCTGAATTAATGGAGGCTGCAGGAGCTAATGGCGGAGGCGCTGATACCTTTGCTTATCCTTTAACAGGAGGTCCATATGAGCAAACGTCTTGGTTTGGACCCCGTCCTTATCCCGGAGCAGGCGGTTCTACTAATCATGGCGGAATTGATATAGGAGCTCCAGCAGGAACGCCTATTCTTTCAGTATTACCTGGAACAGTTACTACAGCCGCTTATTCTGATGGATACGGTAATATGGTAGAGGTTAATCATGGTAATTACTCTACTTTATATGGGCATATGTCCTCTATTACCGTTAAAGCAGGGGATGTAGTAGGTAAAGGGCAACAGATAGGATTAGTAGGTAGCACAGGTAACTCAACAGGCCCTCATTTACATCTTAGCATGTACGATAATACTCAAGGCGGAGTAGCTATTGATCCACAGCCTTATTATGAGGGAGCACAAGTAACAGGCGGTAATACTCTAATTTCAGCTATCCAAAATGCTTACAACATTTCAAAAGGTATAGCTCCAGTTATGACTTTAGGAAATGTTGCTTATAATCCTAGTGAAGGCGCTGCACAATGGACACCTCAAGTTTTACAGGCTCTATCTATGTTAGGACAGCCTGCAGATCTATTACCCGGCGTTTTATATGCAATTGATAGTGAATCAAGCGGTAATCCTAACGCTATAAATCTAACAGATTCAAATGCAGCAGCAGGTCATCCTAGTCAGGGATTACTCCAGACAATCCCCTCAACTTTTGCGGCGTATGCCCTACCCGGTTATGATACTAATATAACGGATCCGCTTAGTAATATTTTAGCTGGACTTAATTATATGATTCAGCGCTATGGATCTATTGCGGCTGTTATTAATCCACGTTTAGGCGGATGGTATGGGTATGCCACAGGTACGCCTGCAGCAACGCCTGGAGTTCATATAGTTGGTGAAAACGGACCTGAGTTAATATCTTTTAATGGCGGTGAAAAAGTATTTACTAATAGTGAATCAAGAGCTTTATTAGAAAAAGATAATAATACAACTAATACCTCTAATAGAACATCTAATACGCCTATAACTATATCTGTAAATATAGATACAATTAATAATAATGAAGATCTTGATTTTACAATTGATAAATTTACATCTATGTTAAGTCAAACTTTAGATGAGATTTTATATAAGGATCCTTATGGAGTAGCAGTGGGGTAAGTTAAATGAGTGTATTATCAGATATTTATAAAGTTTACTTAACTGTTAAAGGGGAGGATATTTTACTCCCTCAAACGCCTGATAAGATTGAAATAAGCAATGAGGATAAAACTCAAGTTCTAACTTTGGTAAATGGAAGGCCTTTTACAGTTCCACAATTAGACGGACCTCAAACATTTAAATTTGATTTTGAAATTACTAGGCAAACATACCCTTATACTTTTGAAGAGGCTGTTAAAGGTATAAGGTTTTTTACTGATCTAGTATGGCAAATTAAGCAGGATAGAGAGCCTATAGAGTTAACTATTATTAGAACTCGCGGAGAGCCTTCTACTCACGCTACAGTTTTATTGCAAAATTATCCGTATGTTGAGGAGGCGGATAATAACAGCGATTATATTTTTTCTGTTTCTTTTGTAGAGTACTATCCGCAAAAAAACCAAGAACTCCAAACAACGGAAACGCATCATTTATTAGTAGCAGGTGAGGCTACTGGATGGAGTGAGGAAATTAAAGGCGCTGCTAAAATGGCTGTAGGACAGGCTAATAGCGATGCTCAAATTGAACAGAATGCACAAGAACAACGATTAGCAGAAAGAGGAGTTTAATAATGGCTTTATCAAAAATAGGGGCTCAAGATATTAAAGTCAAACTTATGAAAGCCTCTAGTGGTACCTGGTATGATTTAGTTGTTAAAGATAGCGTTGAAATAACTAGAGAGCCTAATGTAGCATCTTGTTTAACGTGCGATGTTTATAGAGATGAAATCACTCCAGAGCGCGGAGATATCATTAAGTTTATCTTAGATGGCGGACACAATCAGTTTTTAGGATCCATAAAAAGCACTCGTAAAAGTGATGTATGGTGCTCAATTACAGCTTATGATCAAATTCAGATATTAAATAAATCAGAAGCTAATTATATATATGAGGATAAAACAGCCACAGAGGTAGTTAAATATGTAGTTCAAGCTAATAGTTTAGCTATGGTAGATCAAGCGCAATTAATGGATTCTGAGTATAAAATTCAGGCTAGAGTAGAAGAGACAAGTTGGCTAGATGTTATTCATAATGCAATAGATATTACCGCTCAAAATACCGGTAAGAATTTTTACCTTTGGGATGATTGCGGTAATATCTGCTTTCATTCAGAAAAATGGCTATCTGAACAGCCTAAGATTATTGTATCAGGCGGCTATATTACTGATTACAGTTATGATGAGGATGATTCAGATATCTTTACTCAAGTAACTGCTATAGAAGAAGTTAATAAAAGCAATGAAGAAGAGGCTGAAAGAAAGCTTACTATTGTTAAGAATGAAGAGCTAGAGAAAATTTTCGGTACCATAAACAAGAATGTAAAAATTCAAGAAGGCGAAAACGCTGCAGTAATTGCTCAAAATTTACTAGATGAAATTGATGTAACCTCTATTAGCTTAACTGTTTCAGGATGTCAAGGAGATATTACAGTTAGAGGCGGTACGCCTATTAGAGTTGATCTTTTTTCTGAGGATAATAAAGAGTATATAAGAGGCTGGTTTAAAGTTAAATCTGTAAGGCATCATTTTAAAGCAGGATACCATGATATGGATTTAACATGCAGCTTAATAAAAATGGTTAATGACTGGGATAATAGATCCCCTGATTGGAGTTTTCCAGAATGAGTGAGGCAGGTAATAAATTAAAAACCCTAATATACAATCATATTGAAAATACACGACCTACTGATTTTTATTTCGCTACTATGATAACTCCTACTCAAATTCAATTGGACAGCTCACAGGGGCCTATACCTGAATCATTAATAATTATTCCTGAATATTTAAAAAAGTATAAGGTTAAAATTGAAGGCACTTTTCACGGTGAACAGCATTCGGGAGAGTTAGAAGTTGATAATTCGTTAGAAGCCGGAGATAGAGTTATTGTTCTTCAAAAATCAGGCGGACAAAAGTATTTAGTATTAGGGAGGCTAGAATGATACCACAGGCTTTAAAAGATGCTAGTTTAGTTGATTCTGAAGATTTAGCTCTAAAGATAAGGACTTCTAAAACTTGGAAGCTTGATAAAAAGAAAGAAAGAGTAACAGAAGAATTCATAGATACATTAGAAGCTGTAAAACAAGCTGTTTTTATACATCTCCACGTTGAAAATAGAAGCAGTTTTATTCATACTGATGGGTTTGGTGTAAAATTCCAACAGTTTTATGGTAAAGATACGGATCTTGTTATAGCTAAACTACCTGATGTTGTAAAAGACGCTTTAGCTTGGGATGAAAGAATCTTAGATGTAACTGATTTTACTTTTGAAAAATTAGAGCATCAAAGAATACTAAAGTTCAGTTGTTTAATAACATCCTGCTATGGTGACTTTGTTTATGAGGGGCAAGTAAATGTTTGAAGAAAAAGATTATTTAACAGTTCTAGCTGAAATGATGGATGTAACTAGAACTGATGTTGATAAATCTGAAGGTTCTATATTATGGGAAAGTTTAGCAGCTACAGCTTATGAATTTGAAATAGTATATAAAGCTTTAGAAAAGACTATTAAAAACGCCTTTATTACTACAGCGGATAGAGAGCATTTAATAAGGCATGCAGATACTTATAATCTTGTTCCCTATTCATCTACTTATGCTGTAGTTCAAGCAGATTTTATCTGTGATGAGGGCGTTAGTATTGAGATAGGTTCAAGATTTACTTACAATCAGATATTTTATACTGTTATAGAAAAAGTTTCAGATGTTAAGTATAACTTAAGATGTGAGGAAGCCGGTACAATTGGCAATAGAACATTTGGCCAATTATTACCGGTTTTTTCTTTACAGGGATTTAGATCTGCTAATATAACAGCTCTTTTAATTCCTGGTGAAGAGGTTGAGGAAACAGAGGCTTTCAGAAAAAGAGTTATTCAAGCTATAGCAGGAAAATCATACGGATGGAATGATTTACAGTATGTTCAGGAAGTTAACGCTATTGCTGGTGTAGGAGATTGTAAAATTATACGTTGTCCTAGAGGCAAAGGAACAGTAGATGTTATTATAGTTGATTCTAATTTTAGCCCGGCTAGTGATGAATTAGTAGAGCAGGCTCAAGAAATTCTTAGGCCTCTAGATATTGAGGGGCCGCCTGAAATAGATAAATGCGGTACAGGATTAGTAGCTATAGGGCATGATACTTTAGTTAGAAGCGCTACAGGCGTTGAATTGAAAGTTAACTTTCAACTTATCTTTGAACCTGAATATACCTATGAAAATGTTAAAGATGATGTAGAAAATGCTTTAAAAGAGTATTTTGTTGAACTCACTAGAAAATGGGGAGATACTAATAATTTTCAGGATTCAATTCAAAAGAATTATGATCAGCGCTTTATTTCAATACAGATAAATAAAATAGCTAATATACTATTTGATATTCCTGGCATACATGATTATGTTCAAGGCTCAATTTACATTAATGGCTCTAATACAGATCTTGATTTAAACTTTGATGAAATACCGATATTAAAGGAAGCTGTTAATGGATGATAAGAAAAAGCTAAGTGTATTAGATTGGGCTGATGATGTAATTAAAGACTATATAGAATTTGAAGAGATAGCTGCAGCTGAAGATCCTCAATTTGAAAGAATATACGATTTAATAGCGAAATGGAATAATAACTTTTTTCCTAAATCTGCTGATAGAGATGGCATAGCTTTATTTGAACAGCTCTTAGATATAACGCCTCGACCAAATGAGGATTTAGAGATTAGGCGTTATAGAGTAATAGCTAAACTTAACGCTAAATTACCTTATACTGAAATTCAACTTAGAAGGATTTTAGGCGGTATTTTAGGCTATGATGGCTTCACTCTTACAGTGAAAGATTTAGTTTTAACTATTTCATTAGCTGAAAGAAATAATAATAAATTACAAATTATTTTAGAACTGCTTAAAGAAATAGTACCGATGAATATCCTAATTATTCTCCATCAGTTAATTATGAAACATATGGATATTTATTTCGGAGGCTATTTAAAAGTAGGTAATAGAGTTAGGATAAGTCCACGAGTTCAGGAATCAGTTCAAAAAGATGGAATTGTTTTCTATGGTGGATATGTAAAAGTTGGTAATAGAGTAAAAATAAGTCCTAGCAGGCCTAAAGAGGTTCTTAATGAGGGAACTGTTTACTCTAGTGGTTATCTTAGGATTGGAAACACGGTAAGAATCAATCCTAAAATTAATGAATAAAGGTTACTTTATGGAAGGAACTATTTTAACTACAGCTGGAAAAGCTGAATTATTAAATGCTCCAGTTTTACAAAAAGAGGTTAAATGGACCACTATAGTAGTTGGAGATGCAAACGGAGCCGGTTATATTCCTGAAGAAACACAAACGGATCTAAAAAATAGAGTATGGTCGGGTGCTATAGCGGATGTAAAAGAGGTAGCTCCAGGCCATTTAGAATTTCATACTATAATCCCATCAGAGGCCGGTCCTTTTATTATAAGAGAGGCCGGTATTCTAAATGATCAAGGCGTTCTAGTGGCTGTGTGCCCGGTAGAGGATCAAAATAAGGTATCTATTACAGGTTCAAGTGGTACTAGCAATGATATGGATTTTATTATAGGGGCTATAGTTGATAATGCTGAAATTATTAATGTAGCTATTGATCCTAATATCGTTATAGCAACTCATGAATATGTTAAAGATTATATTGATCAAAGGCTAGAGGATTTTGAACCTATGGAATTCACTGAAATAGATAATGATACAGTAGATAAAGCTTTTGAGAGCGAACTAAGTTTTAGTGATATCGAATATAGGGAAGTTAGTGAAGAGGCTATAGATTCTTTATTTGATTAAAGATTATCTATATAAATTACTGGTGTATTCAGTATTTGAAAATTTAACTTTAGGAGGCTAATTAAAATGGCTAAACAAACTTTAGATGTTGTTACTCAACAAAGATTAGCATACTTTAAAGAAAAGTATGATGAAAAGGTTACTAAAGACTTAGGACCTTATGCTAAAACTCAAGATGTTGAAGGCGCTTATGTTAAAAATGAAACCTTAACCTCAACGCTTGAGGGTTATGTGGAAGATGCGGACTTAGAAAGTTATACCACTACTGAGGATCTGCAGAGAGATTATTTAAAGACTGCTACTGCTGAAACTACTTATGCTAAAACAGAAAAAGTTACAGAATTAGAAAGCACTCTAACAGAGCTAAGCGAAAAAGCTAAAGGTGCGCTTACACTAGCAGATGATACAGTTAAAACTAAAGAGGATCTAACAACGTTAAAAGATTCAGCTGTTAAAGGAGATATGTATATTATTAGTGATGATGATAATCATTTCTATGTTTATTTAGGTGCTGAAGTTGATGGCTGCGATGAAAATGGATTCTATGATCTAGGTACGCATGTTGATTTAACAGGATATGCAAAAACAGAGGATTTAGACAATTTAACAGAAATAACAACAGAAGCTATAGATGCTATGTTTACTGAATAAATTTGTCTTAAAGGAGCTTTTAATTAAGCTCCTTTTTTATTGGAGATGATATGGCTAAAAAAAATGTTGATTATGCCGGTCCTAATACCATTCAACGTATAGCGGATAATGTTAAGAGCGGATACGTGAAAAAGGAGGAAGGAAAAGGCTTAATTAGTGATTCAGATTTAGAGCAAATAACAACAAACAAAAATAGTATAAGTGAGATACAAGCAGAAATTGTTGATGGAACAGGTTCAGCGCCTCTAATTATTGTAGTTAGAGCATCAGAAGGCTATAACACAAAAGAGGTTACTGCTACAAGTCAAATAGACGGCTCTACTTATACAGAAACCATACAAGAAGGTTTAGCTATTATAAAAGTAAAATTACCTGGAGAGTATAAGTTAACGAATACTTTAAACAACAATACTCTTACCGCTGTAGTTGGAGAGCCTTTTAAAGATGAGGTACAATTTACAGAATTTCAGGCTACTATTAAAGTTACTATTCCAGAATTATTAATAGGTGAAACAATTCAAGCTACTGATGGAACTCATACAGTAGAACAGAAAGCGGAATCTACCACTGTTTCACTGGGGGTTTTATATAAAGGAAGTTGGGATGTAAGCGTAAAGGGGAGTGAATTTGTTTCTAAACAAACTGTTTCAATATCAGAAGAGGGAGAGACTAAAACCTGCACGCTTTCAACAGCTTCAGGCGTTCCATACGTTACTGTTACATTAGCACCGGAGTTTATTGGAGAGACTATAGTTTGTTCTAAAGATGATATCCAGACAAAGAAAAAAAGTGAGAGTGAAACAGTTCAATTCTTTATAAGAGAATTAGGGGAATACACAATAGCTTTAGAAGAATCTGAACATATAAAAGAGACTGTTAATGTTAATTCCGCTAAAGAGTTTAAAGTTGAATTAACATTAGATGATACTACTGTTCCTATTCTTATTGTTACATCTAAAAGTGAGGATAACGGTAAAACTATTAAAGTTGCTAAAGATGAACATAACTTAAGCAAAGTTCTAGAAAACAAAAAAGCCTTATTTGTTTTACCTGAACAGGGAGAATGGACTGTAACCTGCGATGATTATCCTGAAATAACTAAGAAAAAGAATGTAAATGCTAATAAAGCTTTTAAAGTCGCTTTTAGGGCTACTCTATTTGGACTTAAGGTAATTCAAACAGAAAGTGATCCTAAAAAAAGAATTACCCCTTTAGAAGATTTAGTAGGTCTTACACCTATTACTGTTAATACTCAGGATGGCACAGTAGATTACGGAGATATGCCTGATTATTTCTTATATCAAGCTATGAATCATGTAGTTCTAAAGAGTATCGATAAATCAGAAGAGATAGAACTTAATCCTAATGATTACTCACAAAAGCTAGAAGGCGGAGCTGCTCCAGATGCTACAGCCACGAGCAACTACAATACTTTTGCTAAAGTAGATAAGCTTTATATGTATGAATATTCATCAGGCGGAGAAGAGTATTACTACATTTCTGATGAAAAGCTAGATGATAACTATACTGCTATAGGATTTACTAAAGATGATGATTCTGAAGCTGATAGCTTTTATATGGCTACTTTCTGCGGCTCTTATGATAGTCAAAATAGGCTTAGAAGCGTTTCAAATGTCAATATAAGAAATAATACAAGTTATACAGATTTTGCAGCTGCAGCTCGTAAAAATGGAAATGACTACACTATGGAACAGCATCAGATGATAAACTTCTATGAAGTGGCTTATCTGATGATGGTTCAAGATTTTAACAGCCAAACAGC
>CANRHC010000018.1 GCA_947630305.1 uncultured Bacilli bacterium | reverse complement strand
TTCCATAAAATATGCCCTTTCTATCATGTCTAAATCATAACATACCCCCCCCCCTACGTGTCAAGAAAAAAGAAAACTCTTTACAGTTTTCCTTTACATATATCATCAAATAATTTTTTATATTTATTTACTACAATATCCCAAGTATATTCTTCTTTAATTCTTTTCTTAGCCATTTTTTCATATTTTAAACATTCATTTTTACTTAACTTATCAACTTTAATTAAAATATTTTTTAAATTATCTTCATTTTTATTAAAATAGAAACAACTATCTAAACCAACTTCTCTATTATAAGATACATCAAATAAAATATTAATTTTAGTACAACTTAAAGCTTCTAATAAAGATGGATTTGTACCACCAGCAGAATGTCCATGAATATATGCATAAGCTAAATTTCTAATTGTTAATAACTCATCTTTATCATATACAGATCCAATAAACTTAATTCTTTCATCACTTTCAAAATTAGTAATTTCCTTTAATCTTCTATAAAATTTATTTTTTTCTAAATTACATATAATAACTAAATCTTTATCAATTTTTGTTTTCATAAATTCTTTAATAATTATTTCATAATTATTCTCTGGTATAAATCTTCCCACAATTAAATAATAATTATTAGCTTTTATATTATTTTTTTTCATAATATCTAAAGCTTTTTGATTATTAAAACAATCATTTAAATAAGCCCCATACGCAATAAAAAAAGTCGGAACATGATATTTATAATATTTATTATCAATATACTCTTTAATAGCTTTAGAATCACTTATACAATAATCACTAGATTTAATCATAGTTCTTTCACTAATTTTAAAACAAATCTTTATCCACCAAGACCATTTATCTCTCATCCATTCTAAACCATCAGGATTTATTAATATTTTTACTCCCATTTTATGAAAATAATATCTCCAGAAAAGAAACATTGGACCAACCTTACAACCTAAAATATATAAAATAGAATTTTCTAAATTATTTTCTTTTATATATTTTTTAAAATATTTAACTGCTTTAATAGTAAAAGTAAACATTGTAACAAAACCTTGATCAGGAACATATATATTTGGACATATAACACCATTTTTATTTATAATTTTTAAATTTTCATTTTTATTATGAGTTAAAGTAGGAACATAAAATTTAATATCTTTATCCTTATAATTATAAATTAAATTTGTTACAAAAGTTTCCCAACCACCATAATTATATTCAAAACCTCTAGAACCTATAATTATTATATTTTTCATCAAAAGTCACCTCAAATCCAAAATGTTAAATACGCTATTGCTAAACTAATATAATAAAATAACTTTAAGAAAAACATTCCTATTTTATTTAAATGATTATATTCACTTTCATAATAAAATTGACTATTCTTTAATATTTTGTATTTTTTTATTTTATTTAAACTCTTATCAACAGATATAGACAAATTATGTGTAACTGCAACCCTACAATCAACATAAGTTTCTAATCCTTTTTCCCTAGCCTTTTTTCCTAATATATTTTCTTCATAATATAAAAAAGTATGACTATCAAAATAATTAATTTTTTTAAAATCTTTTAATCTTGCCATAAAGAAACATCCATGAATAACATCTACTTTAGTTAAAGTCCTATTATAATATTCTTTAGGATATTTAATCATTTTTTTACTTAAACGTTGAATAAAATTAATATTAGATACTAAATCAGACAAAAAACTAGGAAATCTCCAACCTTCAATAATATAACCATTTTCTAATATTTTAGGCCCTAAAAAAGATATTTCTTCATTTTCCTTAAAATCAGTTATCAACTCATTTATAACACTTTCACTAACAATTACATCAGGATTACTAATTATAACTAAATCACATTTACTATTATCATTTAAATATTTTAAACCTATATTATTACCACTACCATAACCCTTATTCTTTTTAGCTTCTAAAATAATAACCTTATTAGTAGAATACTTTTTTAACTCACTTAAAGAATCATCACTACTACAATTATCCACAACAATAATCTTTTCTAAACATTTATAATCCTTAACCTGATTTAACATCTTTTTAGTATTTTCACTATCATTATAATTTAAAATAACCATTCCTGTTTTCATATATCACCAATTATATTTCTAACTTCTTTAGAAGTAGCTTCTTTACTAAATTTCTTAGCCGTATCATAAGCATTTAAAATAATATTTTCCTTTTCCTCTTCTTTCATATTATAATACAATCTTATCAATCTAGCCAAACTTTTTCCCGTTTTTACATTATGATAAGTTAAAGAATTTTTATTATTAATTAAATATTCACTTGGACCATATAAATCACATCCAATAACAAAAGTCTTACAAGCCATAGCTTCAAGCCCAACTAAACCTAAAGATTCACTTTTCCTTTTTGTTGGAAAAACTAATAAATCTAATGCATTATAATAATAAACTAAATCCTTTTGATAAACAAAATCTTTTTGAATAACAAAATCCTCTAAATGATATTTATCTACTATCTTTTTAAAATAATTCATCTCTAAACCATTACCAATAACTAACAATTTAGTATCCTTAAACTCAAAATCATTTTTCAATAAATAAATAGCCTCCAATAAAGTATCATAACCCTTATCTTTTTCTATTCTAGATACTAAACCTATATAATTAATATTAACATCTAAACCTAACTTATTTTTACATTCATTTTTATCTAAACTTTTAAATTTATCTAAATCTACACCCCCAGCATGATAAATTTTAACCTTAGCACTAGGATAACCATAATCATTAACAATCCTTTCTTTAAAATATTTAGAAGACACTACAACTAAAGAAGCATATTTCAAATATTTTTTACTTCTAATAATATTTTTTTCTTCAAAATTATAATCAGCAACTACATCATTACCATGAGCATTTAAAACTAACTTAGTATTAATAGTAAATCTATACCCAAATAAAACAGGCATAGTTGAATGAGATATAAAATGTATCCAAATATAATCATATGAACCAAACAAACTTTTAAAAAACGTCTTTATATAAAATACAATATAACTAATTAATTTACTAACAACAAAACGATGCTTTTTCATAACACTTAAAGATATATCATAATCACCATCTAAACTATCTACCATATTTTTAACAAAAGAACCATAATGCTTAGCACTTTTACTAGGATACATATTAGAAACAACTAAAATACTAGACAAATTATTATTATTCTTATTAGCCATAACAAGAAGGGATAAAGGAATACAAACCATCACACTATTAAGAATATGACCGGCAAAAAAAGATGCAAACAACGTTAAATAAAAACTAAAAGCATATATTCCCTTTAAATTAATCTTTCTAAGAATAGAATAAAGAAGATAAAATTCCAAAATAAAGCCAAAAATCCCAACACTCAAAAATATATCAAATATATCAATTTCAGTATTTTTAGATAAAACTGAACTAACATCACCTACACCAAAAAAATACAAAAGAAAATTTTTACCCTTCATCTTTTCAAAAGCATCTTTAGTAAAAGTAATCCTACTACTAAGTAAAACCTTATCAACAAATTTAATACTAAAAACATCATTAGCAGAATCTATTTCATAATACTTTAAAGCAACATCAAAATTTTTAACTAAAGAAAACAATAAAATACCAAATATTATTAAAAAAATAGGAACAAATTTAACACTTTTTTTAAATAATAAATAAATAACACTAATAATAAAACCAATAACTAAAGTTTTAGTCTTAAGCAAATAAATACCAAAAATAATTAAAACAAAACCAATAATTTTAATTAACAAATTATGATGCTTTATTAAATAATTTAAAACAATAGGCATCAAACACAATAAAACACCAGACAACTCATTACCAGAATAAAAAAATGATAAATAAGCTTCTTTATTAACATAAATTTCATTAATATTATGACCTATTCCCAAAAAATAAGGAACAACTAATAATAATAAATAAAAATAAAATATCTTAACTAACAACTTATCATTTAATTTATCATTTTCATAATCCTTAAAAAATAACAAAAAAACAGGTAATAAAAATATTTTTAAAATTGAAGAAAGATACAAAATTAAATCTGATTTACTAAACAAAACATATGAAATCTCTCCCACAAAATACAAAGCGAGCCAAAAACATAAATTACGATCTTTACCTTTCTTTAAAACCACTAAGAAAAAAATCCCAACAATTAATGCTTTAATTATTGATGAAACCCAAAAATGCTTACCATTCCAAGCATAAATAGAAGTTATAAAATCAATAACAGGTAAAAAAAAGAAAAAATAATAAAATAATTTATTTAGATAATTTTTCATCTTGTTTATCCTTCCTTCTCGTAAATAAAATATCAGTTTTTAACACAATAAACAAAAAGACAATCATTAAACAAATATATAAAATAATAGCAAATTTAATATTACCAATTGCATATAAAACAGAAACAGCCGAAAATAAAATATTGATTAAATAAATGATTAATAAAGAATTCCTTTTTGAAAATTTCATTTTTAATAATTGATGATGTAAATGTTCTTTATCAGGATTAGTAAAAGGATTTTTCCCCTTTAAAGTTCGCCGAATAATCGAAAAAATAACATCAATAATTGGTGTAGCCAAAATAGCCAAAGGAATTAATAATGACGTAAATGTTGCTAACTTAAAACCTAAAATAGCAGTTGTTGCAACAAGAAGACCCATAAAATTACTGCCAGAATCACCAACATATATCATAGCTGGGGGAAAATTATAAACCAAAAAGCCCAATAAACTACCAATCATTAACAAACTAATAGTTGTATCAATCCCACCAACACGACCTAAAAAAATAGCAATAATCATAATCGTCGTAAAATAAATAGTAGTTATTCCAGAACTTAAACCATCAAGACCATCACTTAAATCAATAGCATTTATAATTGCAATCATAAAAATCAAAGTTATAATCTCTTTTAAAGGACTTTGAAAAACCAAATGCAAACCTAAAATAGTAAAACGATCAATCGTAATACGACCATATAAAATAATAACCAAACAAGCAAGAACTTGACCAATTAATTGATACTTAGCACTTATAGGTTTTATATCATCAACAATACCAGTAAACAAAATAATAAAACTAGCAATTAAAATAGCAATCATCTCAACACTACTACGTGCAAATAACATATAACCAATTAAAAAGGAAAAAAAGATAGCAACACCACCTAAAGTAGGAATTGGCGACACATTAGTATGATGCTTTCCAGGATAATCAACCGAACCAATATGTAAAGCAATCTTCCTCATAATAGGCACTAAAATTAAACTAGAAATAAACGTTGTTAAAATTATAAATGGAATATTCGAACCATTAATTCCTAAATTCATAATCTCACCCTCTAAAAACATTATACATTATTTTAACCAAAAAAAATAGATGTGTTTTTTCTATCACCAGGATAAAATCATCAAATCGTAAAAATCAGGAAAAAGTTAACATATTAACATATAATAAAAAGAAAAATAGGGTTCTACCGTAAGATAGTACCCTTGCAAAAATGTATTACCATTTTTTCCTTGCATAAGCATAATATCATATATTAAATGTTCATATCAAACTATTTTAATTTGAATTTACATTATAGTTTTTTTCAATAATCTTTTTAAAATATAAATACACAATCTATTGTTGAAACTTAGTTATATCATTAATTCTTCCTGCAAAATAAGGAATACTTCTTCCTTTTTCTCTTAAAAATATTGCAAATGTATCATTTAAGTAAAAATAACGAGCCTCAGGTTCATATGCAGAAGTATATTCATTCATATCAATACCAGCTTCACTTTTAACTTTTCCACCTTTTTCATCTAAAGAAAATTCAATACTTTGAATAGCTTTTATAATTTCTCCAACCCCATTATAAGTTTTAAATTTCTTATTTTCTAATTCAGTATAATCTTTTAAAACTTTAAAATCTAGATAAGGAACTTTAAGCTCATCACTATCACCTAATTCACTACTTCCATTATATTTATTAGTCTTACTTAACATATCATCATATATATCTTTAAAAGTATTACCTTTAGGATTTTTCATTAATATTACTTCATCATTATTTTTAGTATTAATTAAAATAGCAAAATCATTTGTATCATTATAATATAAAACTTCAACTTGATCTTTAACATCTTCTTTAGTATTTTCATCAATTCCAAAATACTTTATATTAGAATATTTACCAAAATTACCATTCTCTAATTTATCAAATTTATTTAAAAACTCAAATTCTCTATACAACATCGTATAAAAGAAATATCTATTAATTGAATCATCTTCAAAATCATTTAAAGCATCTTCACTCCAATCAAAACTATCTAATATATCACTAGTTTGATTAAATTTTTCTTTAATACCTTTTTCAATTTCTTTTTTTAATTCAAGACTTTTTAATCCATATTTTTTATAATAATATTCTTCAGATATCATATCTTCTGTAAATTCTTCTTTATTTAAATTTTTAGCAAATTCTTCTTGAGGCTCAAAAACAATATCATTTTTAACAACTTCATTTTTCATATCATTCCATACAAGTTCAAAAGTAGCACACCAACTACTATCAGCATCTATTTTATCTTGCATTGTTGGAACAACACTAACACCTTCAGTTTCTTTTAACTTTTTATTTGTCTTAAAAATAACTACTCCCCCAATAAAAATAATTAATACAATTATAATTACTCCAACTATAACTTTATTTTTCAAAAATTCACACTTCCTTTATTTAATTATAAATATTTCTTAAGCCATTGTCCAGTATATGATTCTTTTATTTTACTAACCTCTTCCGGAGTTCCGCATGCTACAACACTACCACCACCAACACCTCCATCAGGCCCTAAATCAATAATATAATCAGCAACTTTAATAACATCTAAGTTATGTTCAATAACAATAACCGTGTCACCATTATCAACAATTCTATTTAAAATTGCAATTAACTTTTTAATATCAGCACTATGAAGACCAGTAGTAGGTTCATCTAAAATAAATAAACTTTTACCAGTAGGTCTTTTCTGTAATTCTTTAGATAGCTTTACTCTTCCAGCTTCTCCCCCTGATAAAGTAGGAGCACTTTGTCCAAGTTTAATATAGGATAACCCTACATCCATTAAAACATCTAACTTTCTTTTAATAGTTGGAACATTTTCAAAAAACTTAACAGCTTCACTAACTCTCATATCTAAAACTTCACTAATATTTTTTCCTTTATAACGTATATCTAATATTTCTTTATTATAACGAGTTCCCCCACATACTTCACAAGGAACATATACATCAGGTAAAAAATGCATTTCAATTTTCTTAACACCATCACCCCAACAAGCTTCACAACGTCCACCTTTAACATTAAAAGAAAATCTACCTTTATCATATCCGTGCATTTTACTTTCTTTCGTATTAGCATACAAATCTCTAATATCATCAAATACGCCAACATAAGTAGCAGGATTACTTCTAGGAGTTCTTCCAATAGCATCTTGACTAATCATTACAACTTTGTCAATTAAGTCAATATTTTTCACTTCTTTACATTTACCTGGTTCTTCTTTACTTCGATATAACTTATTAGCAACTGTTTTATATAATATTTCATTTACAAGTGTACTCTTACCAGAACCAGAAACACCAGTCACACATATAAATTTTCCTAAAGGAAACTTAACATTTATTTTACGTAAATTATGTTCTTCAGCTTTTACAACTTCCAAATATTTACCATTTCCCTTACGTCTTTTCTTAGGAACTTCAATCTTTTCTTTTCCACTTAAATAACGTCCAGTTATACTTTCTTCACAAGCCATTACCTCTTCAGGTGTTCCAGCAGCCACAACATAACCACCTTCACTTCCAGCCTTAGGTCCAATATCAACTAAATAATCACTAGCCATCATCGTATCCGTATCGTGTTCAACCACAATTAAAGTATTTCCTAAATCTCTCATTTCTTTTAAACTAGCAATTAATTTTTCATTATCTTTTTGATGAAGTCCAATACTAGGTTCATCTAAAACATATAATACCCCAGATAACTTACTTCCTATTTGAGTTGCTAGTCTAATTCTTTGTGACTCTCCCCCTGATAATGTTCCAGCCTTACGATGCAAAGATAAATACTCTAACCCAACATTAATTAAAAAACTTAAACGATTATCAATTTCTTTAAGTAATAATCTACTAATACTTTCTTGTTCACTACTTAATTTTAAAGACCTTAAAAAATCTCTTAATTCTTTAATACTCATCGTTGTTAAATCATAAATATTCTTTTTATTTATATATATCGATAATACACTATCTTGTAGTCTTGTACCCTTACAAACATTACAATCAGTTTCAATCATAAAACCTTCTAACCATTCTCTAATCCAAGTACTACTTGTCTCCATATAACGTCTTTCTAAATTATTAATAACCCCTTCAAAATAATCATTAGATTGTCTAACATTACCATTTTTAGCTACAAACTTAATAGGAATAGGATCAGGAGTTCCATATAAAATATATTGAAACTTATCTTTAGGAATATCTTTAATAGGAGCATTATAATCTATATCATAATAATCACAAACAGCCTTAAAAGTAGTATTCATAATACTATTATCACTATTATAAGTAACAATAGCCCCTTCACTTAAACTTTTATCTTTATTAGGAATAATTAAATTTTCACTAATCTTTAATTTAGTACCTAATCCCTTACAAGCAGGACAAGCCCCATAAGGACTATTAAAAGAAAATAATCTAGGCTCTAACTCAGGAATAGAAAAATTACATTTTAAACAAGCATAATGTTCACTCATTAAAACTTCTTCTTTTCCAATAATATTAATAACAACTTTCCCATCAGCAAGTTTAGTACTAACTTCAATAGCCTCAAATATTCTAGAACGTTCATCTTTCTTTAAAACAATTCGATCAACAACAACATCAATATTATCTTTTTTATTTTTCTCTAAAACAATCTCATCATCTAAAGAATAAATTTCCCCATTTACTCTAACTCTAGAATATCCTTTACTTCTTAAATCATTAAATAAATCTTTATGAGTTCCCCTTTCACCATGAACAATCGGAGCCAAAACTTCAATTTTTGTACCCTCTTCATAACTCATAACTTTATTAGTCATTTCTTCAATACTTTGACTTTGAATAGGAATATGATGTTTAGGACAATAAGGAATTCCAATACGCGCAAATAAAAGCCTTAAAAAATCATATATTTCAGTTATAGTTCCAACCGTACTTCTAGGATTTTTATTAGTAGTTTTTTGATCAATAGAAATACTTGGGCTTAAACCTTCAATACTATCAACATCAGGTTTCTCAATACCACCAATAAATTGTCTAGCATAAGCAGATAAACTTTCAACATACCTTCTTTGACCTTCTGCAAAAATAGTATCAAAAGCTAAACTGCTCTTCCCAGAACCAGAAACACCAGTCATTACAATCAACTTATTTTTAGGCAATTCAATATCAATATTCTTTAAATTATTCTCCCTTGCCCCTTTAACAATTATTTTGTCCATAGAAAATACCTCCATCTATAGTTTAAACAATTAATAAGCAAAAATACTATAACATATATTTGTTCGTAATTCAAATCAAAAAAAAATTAGTTATAATTAACTATTTTTTTATTATACTTATTAATTAAATTCTTTAAATTACGTAAACCATATTTTTCAATATTACTAGATTTAATCAACTCATCACCATCAACATCCTTATTTTTTAAATACTTTTCTACAAAAGCTTTTGCATTATCTTTAGAAATACTATTAAATAATAAAACAAGATCAATCCTTCCCATCAATTCCTTTGATAAAAAATCATCCAAAGAATTATTTAAATCACTACTAAAACCAATTTTTTCACCAACTTTAATATTACTAGTTAAAAAAATATAAGTATGATCAAAACGTATTTTATTTCCTAAACTATCAGTTATAAAACCTTCATCTAATATTTGTAATAATAAATTTAAAACTTTAGGATGAGCCTTTTCAATTTCATCAAACAAAATAGTAGAATAAGGATGATCAATTAAAGAACGAAAAACATAATCTTTCCCATAACCAACATAACCACTTGGAGCACCAATCAAACGATTAACACTTTCTTCTAAATTATACTCACTCATATCAATTCTAATTAAATTAGTTTTTAAAGTATCGCTTACAATTTTAACACTTTCTGTCTTTCCAACGCCACTACCCCCTACTAATAAAAAACTAGTTTTCATATCTTTATTACATTTCATAACATCAACCATCTGCTTTAAAACATCATCTTGAAAAAGAATATTTTCTAATAAATTATTTTGTAATTCTTCAAACATTTTATCCCTAGACTTTAAAATAAACATATTAGTTTTATTTAAAATAACATCCAAAATATCATCTTTAGACATCTTTAACTTAATCCTTTTATTTTTATTATTCCTAATTTCTTGTTCTTCCCTAGCAATCTTTAAAGCATCTTTATAATCACCTTTTTTTAACATAACCTCTTTTTCTTTAATAACATTTTCTAAAATATCACCATTATCTTTAACACTATTTTTATATTTAATTCTTGCACAAACAGAATCCAATAAATCCAAAGATTTATCAGGATTATTCTTAGAAAAAATATACTTATTAGCAATTTGTAAAATATCAGATAAATTTTGATCAGTTAAAGTTAAATTATAATGCTTTTCATAAACAGATTTAACATTTTTCAAAATCAAACTCATGGTTTCATCATCAGGTTCATTAACTAAAATCTTCTCAAAACGCCTTGCTAAAGCAGAATCATTTAAAATATATTCATGATATTCCTCTAAAGTTGTCGAACCAATAACCTTAATTTTCCCACGTGCTAAATAAGGTTTTAAAATATCAGAAGCACATATAGCACCTTCAGCACCACCAGCATTAACCATCGAATGAATTTCATCAATAAAAATAATAATATTCTTTTCTTTAATAACCTCTTTTATAATCTTATTTAAACGCTCCTCAAACTCCCCACGATACTTTGTACCAGCTACCAAACAACCCATTTCTAACTCATAAATTTCCATATTTTGAAGCTCTAAAGGAACTTCTTTTCGAACAATCCTTCTAGCCAACTCTTCAACAATAGCCGTTTTACCAACCCCAGCCTTACCAACTAACAAAGGATTATTCTTCTCTTTTCTAAGAAGAGTTTCAATAACCATTTCAATTTCTTCCTCACGACCCAATAACTTTAAAGACTTATTATTTCTATCAGTCAAATGATTTCCAATCTTCATAATTTCCAAATTCTTATTTCTCTTACTAAAAACAATATTATCCTTTAAACTATCATACAAATCATCCAAATTAATATTTAAACGCATCATAATTCGTACAGCAACTCCATCACCCTCTTCTAAAATAGCAAGCATTAAATGCTGTATAGTAACCTTACCATTATTATTATCACTAGCGTTATTTAAAGAAGTTTCAATAACTCTTTTTAACATAGGCGTATAAAGATTAATTTTTGATGCCTTACTAGCATGACCAATTATTAAAGACAACTCATCAAAAAATTTACTATAAGTTAAACCATAATCCTCACAAATATATTTAACTACACTATCAGTATTTAAAATAGCTAATAATAAATGTTCAGTTCCAACATAAGGATGACATAACTCATAACGAATTTTTTCAGCATTCTTAAATAAACACGCAACATCATAACCAAAATTTTGAAACATAAGCCCTCCTTGTAAATTCTATGTTAATAATGAGATTATTATGATTATTTTATTCATAACTATATTATTTTTAAGGTATAATGATACTGAAAGGAAGATGTAAATGATAAAAATATATCAAAATAACGATCCAAATAATATTTTAAAAGAAATAAAAAACATTGAAAAAGATTCATGGATAAATTTAATAAATCCAACAAAAGAAGAAATTAAATTTGTCAGTGAAAAAACAAATGTTGAACAAAGAATACTAAAAGAAGTGCTAGTTGAAAAAGATTTACCTCGAATCAAAAAATGTGAAACAGCCGTATTAATAATAATCGATATACCATATAAAACAAAAGAGGGATACAATACATATCCACTAGGAATAATAATAAGTAAAGATTTATACATAATAACCGTATCTTTAAAAGACACAAACATATTACACAAATTCAGCAAAAATGAAATAAACAATTTTTACACAGCCAAAAAAAGCAGATTTTGCATCCAAATATTAGAAGAAACAACCAAAGAATATCTAAATTTTCTAAATGAAATAGAAAAATACATTGAAGAAAAAGAAAAAGGATTACTAGATTCAACAAACAATAAACAATTAATCAATTTATTAAACGTCAAAAAATCTTTAGTTTATTTTATAACTTCCTTAAAATATAACAACACAGTTTTAGAAAAAATATGCAAAGAATATATAATAGACATATATAATGAAGATTTAGAATTTCTAGAAGACACAATAATAGATAATAAACAATGTATTGAAATGTGTAACATATACCGTGAAAACCTAACATCAACAGTTGAAACATATAGTACAATAATATCTAATAATTTAAACATAGCCATGCGTTTTTTAGCCGGAATAACAATCGTTTTTTCCATACCAACAATGATTGCTAGCTTCTTTGGAATGAACGTACCATTAGGTATTTTATCATCAAAACATAATTCATTTTTCATCATTTTTGTTATATCAATAATCATTTCTATCATAATAGCTATCTGGCTTAAAAAGAAAAAAATGTTTTAACCAAAAAAAAATTTGTAAAAAACAAATTTTTTTTTATAAATATGTTAATAATGCAAATATTAAAAGTAAGATTACTAACATTGCAATCACAAATTTCCAAATATAAGAAATCCATTTTTTATAAGGTATATCTAAATAAGACAAACCAAATATTAAGAACATACTTATAGGTGTTATAAACATAACCAAGCCATAAATAGTAGTATAAATTAAATACATTACACTACCTTCCTTACCAGTAAAACTTCCAATATAATAACTTAGGGAATATCCAAGATAACCTAAATCAGTATTGAAAATACTTCCAATAAAGGCTTGAATAGTTGCAATAAACGGATTAAAAGTAGTTCCAAAGACATTTACAATAGTTGGAATAATTGGTGACCAATATAAGAATACAAATATTGTATACGCTAAAGTCATTAAAGCTAAAGGTTTTACTACTGATTTAAATCCTTCACCAGCATTAGTTAAAAATTCATCCATTTTCATATTACTAAATAAACCAATAAATAAAGTAACAATAGCAACAACTACAGTATAAGTAAATAAATACCAAGTACCAAAAGCCGTAGCAAGTTCATAACCTAAAGTCTCTAAATTACCACCAGCTAAAGCCTCAAATATTTTAAAATCACCAATAGAAAGACCCATAAACCATTCATGGAAATCTTCAAAAATTGCTAAATCAAAATTTCCAGCCCAGTCTACAAATCCTAAAATAGCTAAAACAAAGGCAATTATCAAAATACTAGCAATAGGCCAAACTTTAGCTTTCTTATTTTTTACCTCATCTAGAATAAATTCACTATTTTTATCTTCATCTTTCTTACCTTTTTTATTTTTCTTTAAATAATTTACAAGAACAAGTGAATATAAAATAAAGGCCAATAATAAGATACCAAAACGAACTAAAAGTAGAGTTTCTAAAGTAACATCAGAACCACCATATCCTAAATAAGTAATTAAAGATAAAGCACCTTCAGTACCATATGTAGCACCTAAAACACCAACTAACATAGCTCCAAAAGTTATAGCAAAAGCACTTAACTTGTCAAAATTCATCTTTCTTAATATATGTATTAAGAATGGCATAAACATTAACATAACAAAGCTTGTTGTTAAAATAGATGTTAATAAAGCTGTTACAAAAGCAATTACTAATGCAAATACTACTTCCTTTCCCTTACCTAATTTACTAAGACGTTCTACTAATTTTTTATAGCCATCAGTTTTACTAATTACTCCATAAAAAATTCCCACAAATAATAAGAAAACTATTTGAATTGAAAAATTTTGAAGAGCATAAGTAATACCATAAAAAATATGTACTAAACCAATTCTTTGAATTGAACCTTGAGAAAACGTAACGCCAGTATCATAACTACCATTAGGAATTATCCAAGTAAGAACAACAACAAGAATTAGCATACCAAGAACAAACTTAGCTAAATCATGTTCTTTAAATAACTTTTTCATTTTTTTCCTCCTTCTAAATAAAATTATAGCACAATCAAAAGACGATAAGAAAGAAAAAATGCACTATTTAAGAGAAAAAATAGAAGATTTGAAAAAATTATCAATGTTTTTTCTTTTTTCTTCTACATCTTACCTTTTTCTTAGGTAACTCAAACGGCAAAACAACTGAAGAAGAAGGTTTAATTTGTTTATCTAAATTATCATCTTCAACTTGTTTTTCATCTAAAATATCAATAATTACTGATGACTTTCTTAATGGATCAGCCTCATACTGACTACGATTCATCTTATATTTTTTAATTAAATTTTCTTCAATATTTTTCTTCTTGACAATTTCTTCTTGTTTCTTCTTTTCTTCATAATTATTAATTTGTTTTATTTCCTTTTCAGCACCTTGTAATCTTAACAATTTCAAAATATCAGATAATATAATTATAAAAGCTGGAATAACTACAATAATTAACCATCCACCTTTAGTTGTTAAGATAGACTGTAACCTTCCTAACTGTGGTATTTTAAATATTACTTTACCTATTATATTTTCATATACAGCAGGCTTTGGATCAGGACTAGTATTATTATCGCCTTTAGTTTGATACACCTTATTACCATTTTCATCCTCTTTAATAGATATAACACGATGAGTAATAGTCATTCCCTTAGAACTAGTAGAAGTTGAAACAAAAGTAATTATATCACCAACCCGAATGTCCTCAGGTTTATTAACCTTAACATTAACAATAACATCATAAATATTTAAAGTTTTTTCCATACTTGGAGAAATAATAGTATATAAACCAAAAGCTGGACGATAATTAGCATCCTTCTTAGCAAAAATTTTAGTTGAAACAAAATAATAAACCAAAACAATTGCAACTAACAATAAAAGTACAAATAGAGTCCAAGATAAAATGGTAGTAAAAAATTTTAACTTATGTTTAATAGAACTGTATTTTTCTTTTCTTTCCATAATCTTTACCTCTCTATTCTTTACTATATATAATTATAATAAAATCATACTAAAAAAACAAGACAAAAAATTACTATAAAAAAAAAACAACCAATTAAGGTTGTTAATTATACCAAGCTTCATTAATATCAATAGTAGATTTATAATGACTTCCCTTTTGATAATCCTGAGGTTTTCCAGTTTCTTTAAATGTATAAACTAATTCATAACGATATAAACAATGAGCCGGAATCATAATTTCATTTAATAAAACCGAATCTTTAGTTGGTGAAGCTACATCAATAAGTATCGGTACGCCATCACGTTTTAAAGTGTAAACTAATTCATTAGCTGGATCAAATTCATTAAGAACATCTTTAAAATCAATTCTAAAGAACAACGTTCTAGATGATTGATTATTAACACTAAAGCCTTGGCTTCCAGTCCAACTAGGCCTAATATCCTCAGCTGTTAAACCACTATCATATGTGACATATAAAACTGCTTCTTCATCACCACAGAACATATCACATCTACCATCACCGTCAACATCGCAATTACGGTCACAATATCCATCTTTATTGTCATCACAGTTACGATCACAAATTCCATCACCATCATCATCACAATTACGATTACACTTACCATCATTATTATCATCACATTGTCGGTCACAAACACCATCGCCATTATCATCACAATTTCGATCGCATTTACCATCATCATTTTCATCGCAATTGGTATCACATTTACCATCTTTGTCATTATCACAATTCAAATCGCATAAACCATCACCATTGGTATCACAGTTAACATCACATTTACCATCACCATCAGTATCACAATTAGAATCGCACTTACCGTCACCATCAACATCACAATTTAAATCGCATTTACCGTCGCCATTGGTATCACAGTTAACATCACACTTACCATCGCCATTTGTATCACAATTTAAATCACATTTGCCATCACCATTGGTATCACAATTCAAATCGCACTTACCATCACCATTAGTATCACAATTAACATCGCATTTACCATCGCCATTTGTATCGCAATTCAAGTCGCATTTGCCATCACCATTGGTATCACAGTTAACATCGCATTTACCATCACCATTGGTATCACAATTCAAATCGCACTTACCATCACCATTAGTATCACAATTTAAATCACATTTACCATCACCATTAGTATCACAGTTAACATCACATTTACCGTCACCATTGGTATCACAATTCAAATCACATTTGCCATCATTATTGGTATCGCAATTCAAATCACATTTACGATCACCATCAGTATCGCAGTTTAAATCACACTTACCGTCACCATTGGTATCACAATTCAAATCACATTTGCCATCATTATTGGTATCGCAATTCAAATCACATTTACGATCACCATCAGTATCGCAGTTTAAATCACACTTACCATCACCATTGGTATCACAATTTAAATCACACTTGCCATCATTATTAGTATCGCAATTAACATCACATCTACGATCACCATCGGTATCGCAATTTAAATCACACTTGCCATCACCATTAGTATCACAATTTAAATCGCACTTACCGTCACCATTAGTATCACAATTAACATCACAAATACCGTCACCATTGGTATCGCAATTTAAATCACACTTACCATCACCATTGGTATCACAATTTCGATCGCATTTGCCGTCTCCATTATCATCACAATTAGTATCACAAATTTTATCATTATTATTATCACAATTTAAATCACATTTGCCATCACCATTGGTATCACAATTTCGATCGCATTTGCCGTCTCCATCATCATCACAATTTAAATCACATTTGCCATCTTTATTTATATCACAATTCAAATCGCACTTACCATCACCATCAGTATCACAGTTAACATCACACTTACCATCACCATTAGTATCACAATTCAAATCGCACTTGCCATCACCATTAAAATCGCAATTCAAATCGCATTTGCCATCACCATTGGTATCACAGTTAACATCACATTTACCATCGCCATTGGTATCGCAATTTAAATCACACTTGCCATCACCATTATCATCACAGTTTAAATCACACTTACCGTCACCATTAGTATCACAGTTAACATCACATTTACCATCACCATTGGTATCACAGTTTAAATCACATGTGCCATCACCATTAAAATCGCAATTCAAATCGCATTTGCCATCACCATTGGTATCACAGTTAACATCACATTTACCATCGCCATCTGTGTCACAATTTAAATCGCACTTACCATCACCATTGGTATCACAGTTTAAATCACACTTGCCATCACCATTAGTATCACAGTTAACATCACATTTACCATCACCATTGGTATCACAATTTAAATCACACTTGCCATCACTATTGGTATCACAATTTAAATCACACTTGCCATCGCCATTGGTATCACAATTAGAATCACATTTACCGTCACCATTAGTATCACAATTTAAATCGCATTTACCATCACCATTGGTATCACAGTTAACATCGCACTTACCGTCACCATTAGTATCACAGTTAACATCACACTTGCCATCATCATCAGTATCACAGTTAACATCACATTTACCATCACCATTAGTATCACAATTCAAATCGCACTTACCATCACCATTAAAATCGCAATTCAAATCGCATTTGCCATCACCATTGGTATCACAGTTAACATCACATTTACCATCGCCATTGGTATCGCAATTAACATCACACTTGCCATCACCATTGGTATCACAATTTAAATCACACTTACCATCACCATCAGTATCACAATTTAAATCGCATGTACCATTATGATCAGTATCACAGTTAACATCACATTTACCATCGCCATCAGTATCACAATTTAAATCACATTTGCCATCACCATTAGTATCAATATTTAAATCAGGTATACCATCACCATTAGTATCACAATTCAAATCACACTTACCGTCACCATCAGTATCAATATTTAAATCAGGAACACCATCACCATCAATATCAATATTTAAATCAGGTATACCATCACCATCAATATCACAATTTAAATCACACTTACCATCGCCATCTAAATCTTGATTCATTAAATTTTCATCAGGAATACCATCACCATCAGTATCACAATTAATATCACATTTACCATCTTTATCAATATCAATATTTAAATCAGGTTTGCCATCACCATTAGTATCAATATTTAAATCAGCACGTCCATCACCATCAATATCAATATTTAAATCTGGTCTATTATCACCATCAATATCACAATTCAAATCACATTTGCCATCACCATTAGTATCTTGATTAATTAAATTCTTATCTGGTTTATTATCACCATTAACATCAACATTAAAAATAGCTGATTTAATTTGTCCATAACTTATATTAATATCTGGTAAACGATCATTATTAGTATCAATATCATAATCAGGAATACCATCATTATCAAAATCACAATTAGTATCACAAATACCATCATTATTATAATCACAATTTAAACGACAACGATCATCTCCAAATAACTTAAGATAACTAAAAGTTGCCTCAGAAACTCCTAAAAACATTAACAAAAAAAGTAAAATAATAATAATTATCGTTCTTCTTCGTTCTTTATCTTTTTCATCATCCAACAAATCAGAATATTGTTGTTCCAAAACACTTAGTTCTTTTATCTCATCAATAGGATTCTTATTTTCTTCCATTACTATCTCCTACTCTCTATTTTCATAAAAAGATTATAGCATAATCTGTTTTTTGAAACAAGATTTTAAATAAAAAAAAAAGACTAAAAAAACAAAATAATATAAATAACAAATTTTTTATTATAGTAAATCAAATTATTAAAATAACAATAATTAAAAAAAATTATTAAAAATAATTAAAAAAAAACTAAACTATTAAAAATTTAGTTCAAAAAAACAAAAAAAAAATAGGCGACTTCCTATTTTCGCTTATCACTATCGTCGGCGTTCTAGTGCTTAACTTCTCAGTTCGGG